>JABSRY010000111.1 GCA_013214985.1 Hyphomicrobiales bacterium | reverse complement strand
AGTATAAAAAACACTTCAGAAAAACCTAACGACCAAGATTATTTTACAATCGGTTTGTTTATCCCATTATGCGGTAGCGCAGGTATTTGGAGCCCGTCATGTATTGCCTGCCCCGAGCTTGCAATTGATGAAATTAACCTGGCGGGCGGCATATCTGGTAAAAATATTCGTGTTCAACTCGTCGACGCCGCGATCGAAACTTGCGATAAAATCGAACAAATTACCGATCAAATAATTGAGAATTCAGAAATATCAGCAATTGTTGGTATGCATATCAGTGCTATACGGCAAAAATTATCAAAAATAATTCTGGGCCGCGTGCCTTTCATCTATACCCCTCTATATGAAGGCAACGAAAAAACACCTGGTATATACGCACTTGGCGAAACACCCGATAACCAACTCCACCCAGCTCTAGAGTATTTGTCAAAAAAATTAAAAGTAAGCAAATGGGCGTTTATTGGCAATGATTACGTTTGGCCGCGCACCTCTCATGCCCACGCCAAACAGTTTTTGGAAAATAAAAATTACAAAATTGCTTTTGAAAAATATGTCGACTTTGGCCTAAATAAATTCGAACCGATATTAGATGAAATTGTCAAAAGCGGCGCAGACGCCGTATTAGTTTCATTGGTCGGGCAAGATTTAATTGATTTTAATAGAGCATTCGGCGCGCGTAAATTACACGAAAATATTATAAGGCTGTCTGGTGCACTAGAAGAGAATGGCCTATTGGCAATAGGCGCCAGAAACTCAAAAAATCTATATTCAACCGCCTCTTATTTTTCAAACATCCCCACTGCGCGTAATCAGTTGTTTAAAGAAAACTACTATAATTTACACGGCGAAAATGCGCCCTCTTTAAACACGCTTGGGCAATCTATCTATGAAGGCATCCATTTTTTAGCAGCCCTAATAGATGAAGTCGGTTTAGAAGAATCATGCAATTTAAATGATTTCAAACAACCACTTTCGTATAATAGCATTCGCAACATTCGCTACAAAAACAACCAAGATATTCAACAAACCGTCTATCTCGCCGAAACTAAAGGCATCCATTTTCATAACATAATTCGCTTATAATTCATACAGTTATATAAATCATAGGTATTTTAAAAAAGTATTATCTTCAATTTTTATTTGAATTGGAAAATAAATTACTTGAATTGGAAAATAAATTCAGCTAGCATCTCTGTAATTATCGGAACAATAAACAATAATAAAATCGATATAATTACAAAAGAGGTGAATTATGGAATGGCTTATATTGGCTGTGATAGGTATTGTCGCGGCCTTAATTTTGATTTTTTTGTCAAATCGGTTTTTTATCAAGCCCAACAACCAAACCGCCTTAATTCGTACAGGCTTTGGTGGCCATAAAATCGTCACTAATAACGGCATTTTAATTCTACCTTTTCTACACCACCTAGAAAAAGTTAATCTAAAAAGACATAGCTTAAACATTAGCCTAGCAAACAATAAATCAATCATTACAAAAGATTGTATGCGGATTGATATTGATATTACATTCTATATCCATGTAAATAACCAACCAAAAGATATTCTGGTCGCTTCTCAAATTTATGGCAATTTGTTAAACAGAACAGCCGATTTAACAACCGAATTATTTAGCCAATTGGCGCATGCCGCCTACTCTGCCGCTGCCCAAATCAATTTAATGGATATGCAAAACCAACGAGCACAATTAATTGAAAATATCACAAACCAACTAGAGCCAAGTTTTATAAAAAATGGGCTGATACTTGATTCAGTAAATCTTAGCCATTTCGACCAAACCGTTATGGCCAATTTAGATGCCAATAACGCAATCAATGCAATTGGGCTCAAAGAGCTGTCCAAAATCATATCGACTAATCAGCAGGTTAAGTCAGAAATAGAAGCCACAGCCGAAATTGCGATGCGGCAAACGCAGTTAGAACTAACCAATAAAAACTTGTCGATAGAGTTCGAACAAAGACAAGCACAAATCGCCCACACCGAAACAATTCGTAAGGCAGAATCCACCTCCACTGCGAAAATAGAGCAGGATGCATTTGAAAATCAACGGCTATTACAAGAGTCTAAGATTGTAGAAGAACATAAAATAGAATTGATCAAAATCATTAATGATGAAGATATTAGAAAACAAGAACTAGCCGCAATTTTGTCAATCGAACAAGGCAAAGCTGATAACAAAATCAAACTGATAGCATTTAAGAAAAGTGAAATAGAAGCCCAAATTACACTTCAGAAAATAGAAATAGATCGTTTATTATCCGATGAAGATGGCCAAACAAAAAAAGACATTGCAAAAGAGAATAGAGAGAAAACTATAGCCCTGCTACAAGCAGAACAAGCTCAAGAGGTTAGCGCCAAACAAACAGAATCTCATACACAAGAGATGATAAAAAAAGCAGAAATGCAGTCAAAACTAGATGCATTAAACGCCAATAGCATCAAAGTAAAACTACTGGCCGAAGCAGAAGGCAAAGCAGCCATCATCGCGTCAGAAAACACCCAATCAGACGCAACGATCGAGCAAAAAATTACCAAATATAAACTAGAGATCATGCCCGAAATGGCACGTCAAATGATGAAACCAGTAGAGAAAATTGAATCTATCAAAATCAATCAAATCTCTGGTCTTGGCATAGGTTCGGGTTCAAACGACCAAAATCAAGGTTCCGCTTTTGACCAAGCATTAAATTCCATCTTGGGCATGTCAGTAAGCTTACCAATGATGAAAAAAATCGGAGCCGAAATCGGCCTCGATTTAGATCCACAAACGGCAACTCGCTTAAGCGATTCTGCATCTCGGTCAAAATCGACCCAAAAATAATAAAAAGACTGTTTCAACCAAAACACAATGAAGAGGGAATAAAATGCAAATGAATAGAAGAAAATTATTAAAAGGCGCAACGGCACTTGTCGCAGCGAGTTTCATCTCCAAGCCTACTTTTGCGAGTGGTGATACTATTAAGTTAGGCTCCCTGCTCGATACATCAGGTATTTTTGATGCCTATGGCAAACCTATGGATAAAACGGCGCGCTTGGCTGTAGAGCAAATTAATGCATCAGGTGGTTTATTGGGCAAACAAATCGAATATATTCTATATGATACACAGTCCAACATGGCGCTATACACCCAATTTGGTAAAAAACTAGCGCGTACAGATAATGTAGATGTAATGCATGGCGGTATTTTATCGGCATCGCGCGAGGCGGTTAGACAAACATTCAGAAAACGCAACATACCTTATTTCTACAACGTATTATATGAAGGCGGCGTTTGCGATCGTAATATCTTCATCAACGGCATTACGCCAGCGCAACAGGTTAAAACACTGGTTCCCGCTGCTGTAAAAAAATTCGGTAAAAAAATCTATGTGTTAGCGGCCGATTATAATTATGGTCAAATTACCGCCAATTGGATTAAAAAATATGCCGAAGAAGTCGGTGCCGAAATCGTTCAAACAGATTTCTTCCCACTAGATGTAGCCGATTTTGGCTCGACAATTGCTAAAATACAAACCGCTAAACCAGATATGATTTTATCCGTTTTAGTCGGCGGCGCGCATATTTCATTCTACCGTCAATGGGCAGCATCGGGCATGAACCAAAAAATCCCAATGGCTTCAACTACTCTGGGTGTGGGTAATGAGCAAAATATCCTAGCAAAAGAAGAAACAGAGGGCGTATTAGTTGCCTATAATTATAGTCAAGAATTGCCCAATGCACTTAACCAAAAGCTGCTTGCAGATTATAAAGCTAAATATGGCAGCATAGATGATCTACATTCTACTGCCGTATCTCATTATGAAGGCATTTTGACATGGGCAAAAGCTGTACGCCAAGCCGATAGCGTTAAAGGTGCCGATATTACAGTCGTTTTAGAAGCGGGTTTAAGTATCGATACACCTTCAGGTCAAATGACTGTCGATGCAAAAACACATCATTCAATTTTAGATGTACATCTATGCGAGTTTAGAAATAAGAAGATGGAAATTCTAGAAAGTTTCCCTCAACAACAACCACTTGATACCCAAGCTGTTTGCGATTTGATTAAAAATCCAAATGATAATCAGCAATATGAAATAAAAATATAATTTCCTATCGGTGTCAACGGCGGCTATTCGCTCCCCTTCCAGAATAGCCGCCTTCTTAATTCAACATAAATAAGAGGATCTTATGGATCTGACTGCAGTAATTATTGTCGAAATTTTATATACAATCGCAAGTCTAATCATCATTAGCTCGGGTTTAGCGGTGATTTTTGGAATGATGAAAGTTATTAATTTTGCACATGGCGAATTTATGATGATCGGCGGTTATGCCACCATCATTGCCGTAAAATCTGGTATCAATATATATGTTTCTATCCTCATAATAGCGCCTTTAGTGGTCGGCATCATTGGCGTCATAATCGAGCGGCTAATTATAAGACACCTATATGGTCGCCTAGTCGATACAATGCTGGCAACTTGGGGCATCAGTATTGTTTTAATCGGCCTAGCTACTATGATTTTTGGTAATACAACCGAAGGTATAACCACGCCAATATCAGGCTGGCAAATTGGCGATTATCGCATAAATGGCTATAATTTCTTTATTATAATGATTGCCATTCTAATCGTATCTCTTGGCTATTATCTGCTTAAATTTACCAAATTAGGGCTTATTGCGCGCGGTGCGATGCAAGACCCAAATGTAGCTTCCTCTCTTGGCTACAACCCAGATAGAATTTATATGACCACCTTTTTTATAGGTTCGGCATTCTCTGGTATGGCGGGCGGCATTTTAGCACCATTGGTTGGCTTAACGCCTAATTGGGGCACGGCCTATATCGCAAAAGCGTTTATCACTGTGGTTGTTGGCGGGCCTTCTATCATTACAGGTTTGCTGTCATCCTCCACTTTATTTGGTTCGGTTAATCAAATATTCTCATTCATTACCACGCCAGTATGGGGCGAAGTTGCGCTATTAGTCACCGCAATAATATTGCTCCGTTTATTGCCCAAAGGCATTACAAACTCTATTTTTAGAGGAAAGTTATAATGCAATCCATCAGTCAAAAACGCCTAGTTTCAGGCGTAATCCTCGCATTATTAGCAATGTATATATTACCAAATTTTATCGAATATTCCACCTTATCGTTGCTAATTATTTACGCAATATTAGCACTAAGCCTTGGCTTAATTTGGGGTTTTGGCGGCATATTATGTTTTGGTCAAGCCGCATTTTTTGGCTTAGGCGCCTATAGCTATGCCGTATTTGCGGTTAATATTGGCGAAAGCAGCATACCGTTCATTTTGGCAATTTTAACCCCTGCCCTATTTGCCCTAATTTTAGGCGCCATCATGTTTTACGGTAAGTTATCAGATGTTTATCTTGGGGTAATCACCCTCGTCGTCACGCTAATTTTATTTCGGTTTGCAAACTCCACAGCAGGCCCCGAATACGCAATTGGCAAAGCCCGTTTAGGCGGCTTTAACGGTATGCCCAATTTTCATACCCTCAATGTACCAGGCATGCCAGATGTCTATATTTGGGATTTGGATTTTTATTATGTCTGTTTTATTTTACTTATCATTTGCTTCATTAGCCTATATTTTTTAATAAAAAGCAGCTTCGGCCGCATTTGCATTGCAATCGGTCAAAACGAACAACGTATCGAATTAATCGGCTATGATGTTCGCAAATATAAAACCATATTTTTTGGTATTGGCGGCGGCTTAGCGGGTTTAGCAGGCGCATTATATGCCAGTTGGGCCGAAATTGTAACACCTGGCCTGTTCAGCTTAAGCCAAAGCGCCGAAATCATCATATGGTGTATTGTTGGCGGCGTTGGCACGTTATCTGGGCCCATCCTAGGTGCCGTAATCCTTGGCTTGCTTAAATATTATTTAGGCCAACAATCCTTAGTCGATAATAATTTGGTAATCGGTTCAATATTAGTGCTCTTCGTATTGTTCCTGCCCAATGGTCTATCACCTGCACTTGCAAATCTTTGGGTAAAAATTACCGTCAAAACTAAATCTCGCCGCCCAAATACAAGAAGAAAAAAAGTAAGCCGCGCGGTACGGGGGATCCATAATGAGTAATATTATATTAGAAACCCACAATCTAAGTATGAAGTTTGGCGGTGTCGTTGCTGTCGATAATGTAGATTTTACATTGCGCGAAAATGAGCTGCGTTGCCTCATCGGCCCCAATGGCGCAGGTAAATCCACTTTTTTTAAATGCATAACAGGTTTGCATAAGCCAAGTAGCGGCAATATCTATATTCAGGGCGAAGAAACCACCCATTGGCACACGCACGAAATTTCTCATTTAGGTATCGGCATTAAAACCCAAGTACCCAATGTTATGGATGGCTTAAGCGTATGGGAAAATATCTGGCTTTCCGCGCGGCGTTATAACGACGTTAAAAATGCAAACCGCCGCGTAGATTCGGTAATCGAGCGGATTAAAATTGGCGACATTGCAAAACGCTTGGTTGGCGAACTAGCCCATGGTCAAAGGCAACGGGTCGAACTCGCAATTGTCTTAGCCGCAGACCCATGGTTGGTAATTTTAGATGAACCCGCAGCAGGTATGACGGGCGTCGATGTCGAAATTATGATCGACATCATCAAAGAGATTAACCGCCATGCCGCCATGATCATTGTCGAACATGATATGCAGTTCATCAAATCCATCGCAGATCAAGTTACCGTTTTTTACCAAGGTTCCATTTTAATGGAAGATAATGTCGATATAGTTTTGGCAGATCAACGCGTTAGAGACGTTTATTTAGGCCGGAAAGTATAATGAGCGATCAAACCTTACTAAAAGTTACAAATTTACATAGCGGTTATGGCAGCGTACCCGTTTTGCACGGCGTCGATTTTTCAATAACCGAAAACCAAATAGTCGGCATGCTTGGTCACAATGGCATGGGCAAATCTACCCTGCTAAAAACCTTAATGGGCTTTTTACCAGCCAAGCAAGGCCAAGTGATTTTTAATAGCACAGATATTACAAAATCCACCCCCTATGAGCGGGCAAGAATGGGCATTGGTTATGTGCAACAAGGCCGTGGTATTTTTCCAAACCTAACCGTTGCCGAAAATTTAAGCTATTCTTACCAAAATTATGGTGATGAAAGCGAAGCCGAAATTCTAACAAGAACATTAGATTACTTTCCCCGTATTAAACGCCTAATGAACAGAAATGGCGGCGCATTGTCTGGCGGTGAACAACAATTATTAGCACTAGCCCGCACCATGATGGGTGAGCCATATTTTTTAATATTGGATGAACCAACCGAAGGCATTCAGCCCTCAATTATCGAAGAAATGGCAGATACACTAAGCTTAATTCGCAA
>JABSRY010000110.1 GCA_013214985.1 Hyphomicrobiales bacterium | reverse complement strand
AGCACTTGCATTTGTGTTTTGTGGAATGGCCACAGTGCTTGCCGTGTTGTTAATATTGGCGGAGTCAGGCAATTCAGAAACCAATAAAGGTGCCAATTTGATGATGCCTGCATATGCAGGAGTTTTTCTTGGTGCCGCTATTATGGGTGGTACATCGGTGTTGGCAACTTTTGCCGGTATCTTACTTATAACCATGTTGTTAGATGGTTTTGCGCTGATCGGAGTGCCTTACTATTACAGCGACGGTGTCGTAAGCCTTATTCTGTTAGTTGGCGTTATCATGTTTTCGGATGCGGCTAGAGATTGGCTCAAGAAGCTACGTTTGTTCTTTTATAAACCCAAAAAAGCGGCCAGACAAGATCGGATACGACTATGACACAAAAGCAACGCGTTTCACTAGGTGGCCACCAAAAGTTGGCAAAATTAACCACTAACTTTTGGCTCATTGCCACACTGGTCATCATGACCAGTCTAATCGCAAGCGTTAAGCCACAGATTTTAGATGTCGGCAATATCGCCACGATTTTACGTTCATTTTCTATCTTGGTCGTTATGGTGCTAGGAGTCACTTGGGTGATGGCCGCTGGCCAAATCGACATCAGTTTCATGCAGGTTGCGGCATTTGCTAATATGCTAGCTGCTGCACTGCTAGAAAATGGCTGGGGTTGGGGCGGCGCAATATCTATATCGCTTGGCGTTGGCATGTTTGCTGGACTAATTAATGGTTTATTGATAGCATATATGCGACTGCCTGCATTGATTGTAACGATTTCTATGGCTGGAATTTGCGGTTCTGCGGCAGCAGCTCTAGGCAAAGGCACAGTAATCCGAATAGCAGATCCAGGCCCGATCGGAGGTTTATTTTATACCTCAATTTTTGGGATTATACCCGTGATTATATTGCCTGTTTTGGTGTTGGCAGGGCTAATTTGGTATATACAGGAAAAATTGGCTGTGGGGCGCTATATTTATGCAATGGCTCAAAACGAGGTCGCCGTAAAGCAAGCGGGCGTGCAAGTTGCCCGATTAACCGTTTTATTGTTTATTTTTTCAGCTGCCTGCGCGGCTATGGCGGGTATTATGCTTGCTGCAAACCTGTCGTCAGGGCAGCCAACTATCGGCGGTCCCTATCTAATTAACGGCCTGACGGTAGTCTTGTTGGGCGGTATGATGGTGTATGTTGGCAAACCAAATATTCTGGGCACGCTTACCGCCACGCTTTTCATAGGTGTGCTGTTTAGTGGTGCTGCCCTTCTTGGTCTGCCCGATTATCAACGCCAGATCATTCAAGGTCTTTTATTAGCGGCAGGTCTATCGGTGGCAACATTTGCGTCGCGTCATCACAGCATAAGAAATAAAGGCACTAGCCATGACAATTAGTTCCGCGTCTTTCAATTATAAACTGAACATATTCGATATGCCGTTGCGGAAATATCTTATTTATCATTCACGATCAGGCTGGGCAGGTATTCGCATGATCTGAGCAAAATAACCTTCAACCTTTATCATTAACTATCCATGGTTTTCACCGATTATCGGTGTGGCATGGTACCTCTTTGTCAAACGAAAGGACAAAAAATGGCCCATATTGGCGACTTAATTGCAGAAATGCTAGCACAGTATAAAATCGAATATGTTTTTGGCATGCCTGGTGGTCAGACTACCGCGCTACATGATGGCATATCGCGGCGTACCGACCGCATCAAACATATATTAATGCGGGATGAACGCAATGCTGCCTATGCAGCCGATGCATATGCCCGCCTAACAGGCAAACCAGGAGTTTGTGACGTGACCGTTGGCCCTGGTGCAAATCTTTTACCTGCTGGTTTTCTTGAGGCACTCAATGCGTCAATTCCGATGATCGGTATCATTGGTGAATTGCCATTAGATTGGTTAACGCTTAAGGAAAAGGGCATTGCCAGTCAGGGGTTTGATCAACTTAGCTTTTTCAAAACCTGCTCGAAAGAAGCATATCTTGTGCCTTCTGTTGCAGCACTTCCTGAAATTATTCGCACAGCATTTCGCGTTGCAACAGCGCCACGTCCAGGGCCAGTAGCAGTTATTATTCCACATGATATATTTGATGCGGATTGGGATGAAGAATTATTGAAAATTAAGATTGATGACCGTTCGGTGCAAATGCCCTATCTAAGAAGTACTGCCCCATCATCCGAGATCGAAAAAGCGGCAGCGTTGATTTCCAGAGCCAAACGGCCCGCTATTGTATATGGCGGCGGTGTGCACGGTTCAAGCGCTACGGAGATAGCAACAACCTTCGCCGAGCGCCTGTCTGGGCTTGTGGTGACCAGCCTGTCTGGCAAGGGATCGGTTTCAGAAACCAGTGCTAATGTAGCAGGTGTGCTCAATCCATTAGGCTCGCAATCTGCGATTACTCTAATTAAGGAAGCCGATCTAGTTATTTGGTGTGGTTCAAAAGTTAGCCAAAATACGGGCATGAACTGGACATTACCTTTGGCCGAACAAGCCACTATCACCATCGACTTCGATCCGCTCGAACATGGCCGGACTTTTAGACCGACAGTGCCACTATTAGGTGATGTACGGGAAACCATGGTCGCGCTGAATGCCGCGATGAATAAACAACCGAACCGCAGCGATTGGATGTCTCGTATTGCCGAGGTAATCGCTAAAAATGAGGTCACCAAGGTCAGTGAAATGAAATCAAATCAGACCCCTGTCCAGCCTCCGCGTATAATGAATGAAATTACCAAACGGTTGAGTGAAGATGATATTGTTGTTTCGGACGCATCATTTTCAGCGGGTTGGATTTCTGGCTATATTCCAGCCAAAAAACCAGGGCGGCAATTTTTGTTTGCGCGTGGTCAGGGCGGTTTAGGTTATTCGGTTCCAGCTGCCATCGGCGCTGCTGCGGCACGACCAAATGCCCGAATTGTAACTGTGGCTGGCGACGGTGCGTTTTCATATACGATAGGCGAGTTAGCAACTCAGGCGCAATACAAACAAAAAATCATTAACGTTGTGATAAACAATGGGAAACTCGGATGGATAAAAATGTGGCAAGAGCTTTATTTCAACAATATCGTGTCTGTTGAACTGGAGCGTGAAGGCATGGTGCCGGGTTATGCAGCCGCGGCGCAGGCCTTAGGTCTTTTAGGGATTTATGTAGAAAAGCCTAACGATATCGGTCCGGCATTGGATCGTGCATTCGCTCATGACGGCCCTTCAGTGATTGAAGTACGAATAGACGAAAATGCAACTCCAATTCATTCATTCAAACGTCGTTTGCAGGAAAAATCTACTAGTCCAAGGGTTCGACCTGGTACAGTTTATAAACTGCGCGACTGGAAAATATCGCCAAACCTATGAAAGTTCAGGCGTTGTTATAAATTAGCTTAAGCAACGCCGCTTTAACCATATTCTAGCTTGACTCTGTATGTTTTTATGATTTTTAAAAACAAACAGAGCTTCACCGTTCAAATTGTTAGTTATGCGCCGTCGAAAACTCTTCTAAAACTTTTCGTGCGGTATCCTCATCAAGGATTAGAATATTTGCCATTTTAGACTTAAGCAACCCACAAATAGCCATAACCTTATCTGCGCCGCCGCCCATACAAATACGTTGCTCCACCTTCATCAGGTCATCATGGGACATTGTAACGTGACGATCATCAAATTCGCTGACTATGATTTGTCCAGCGGCATCAAAAAAATGCCCGCATGCAAAACCAATTGCACCTTTGTCCCTATAAACTTGTAATTCTTGCTTCTTCATAAAGCCTGCTTCAATAAGCAAGGTTTGGTCGTCAAGCTGCGTTACACCAAACAGAGTTTTAGTGCATTTGCGCAGCAAAGCAAAATGTTCTAAAATAGCGGGTTCATTCATCAAGATATTTTTGACAATGGGCGAGGATACAATTCCGGGTGCATGCAGGTTTACGCATCGAGCATTCATGCTTTTGGCAATGTTTGATGTGCATAATACTGGCGAAAAATCAAAGGTCGCGACCGAACTCCCTGTAATCTGTGCCACAGTGGCATTAGGCAGTCGCATCGAATTAAGCTTTTGCGAAAGGGCAAAAACTGTACGCCCCCATGCTACTCCAATTATCTCATTTCGACCAACTAAGTTTTCAATCACGCGGGCGCCAAAATGCCCAATTTGTTCGTGAATTGTTCCCGTTGCCTGAGCAAATGGAACAATGTAGCAGTCGGAAAGTCCGGTTGCCTCGCAAAGCTGCAATGTTAATTCAGAGCGAACAACTATGGTTGGATCGATAGCAATTGTTACCACGCCTTTATCGCGGGCTTTTTGCAAAAGATTAAAAACCGAAGCCCGTGAAATGCCCAATTGTTTGGCAATTTGATCCTGCTTATGCCCTTGTTCATAATATAACCAAGCAGCCCATAGTACTTCATCCATCGCAAAATGCGCAGGTATAATCCGACGGGGCGCCCCGTCAGGTCTTTTCGCGGCAATACTAGTTTCAGAATGTTTAGTTGTCATATAATTTTCCGATGATGATTATCCGGGCTAAATAGCATTTTCACTAGATTAAAGTACTATTGTTTTACCATTTTGAGAGCCGCATGTCATATTTTTTATAGTTTATGATAATCTATTTTTTTACACATAAAGGGCCTCTGTTGCAAATAATAATTTTTGGTGGAGCTTGCCAAAAAAAGAATCAAATGTAGGAATAGAGATTCCTATTTTATTCCACCTATAGTGCGCTTCATACGAGAGTACCAAAAAGTGTGGGGCAAATAATCTGTATACTGAAGCTGCCTTTGCGTCCAAGCTCAGAGATTAACTGATAAATTAGTGATTGACTTTAGTTATTTTTCATTTATGTTAATTAACAATAACTTTAAATAAGGTGGTAAAATTATGACGAATTTGGGGTTTATTGACTAAAAGAACGGTTTGTCCGACGGCATGTCTGTAATCCTTACTGGGACTGGCTTTCAGCCCAAATATCGATTTTGAAAATTTAGTGACTAATTTAATAACCTTTTGAATATAAACAGTATTTTTTTATCATTGGATTCATGAATGTTTATAGTCAATAATTGGTCGTCTTAGATAAGGGCAATATTATCTTTCAACTTCCGTTTATTAACATAGGTGTTTAAAGAAATGTGATTATTATACTTCATTAATTTGGCTATTTTTCTTACTGAGAGGCCCAAATTCAATAATTCTACAATTCTGTCTTTATCCTTATCAAATTTACTCTT
This sequence comes from Hyphomicrobiales bacterium, assembly GCA_013214985.1. Lineage (GTDB taxonomy): Bacteria > Pseudomonadota > Alphaproteobacteria > Rhizobiales > OSC116 > OCS116. Next base: position 2,160 of record JABSRY010000110.1, on the reverse strand, counting down.
TTGGATCGTACCATTTGGCTTTCCCAGTCTAATATCTTGGGCTTTTTTGGGCGCAAGAGTTTTTTAAAAAAACAACCGTCCCGTCAGCGCTAGCGCCATGCAGTTGGGAAATATAATTTGCTAGATCAACCCCAATAATGTTAACTTCCTCCATGAATATCTCCTCTTTTTATGGTTATAACAATGCCATTTATAGGACAGTTTAAATGCTACAGGGACAGGGTATCTAATCCATCAGTTTAGGTTCAGTTAGGCCATATACAAAAGCCATCCAATAGGCTAATATATTTCTATTAAATTGATATATGGGAGATTGGTTTGTTTTGGGTCATTATTAAAATTATTGTAGGGTTTGTGGTCTCATTTATTGCAATTGCGCTAGCACTTATTGTGTCTCAGAGCCCAACTCCAATATTGCCTGCTGCCGATAAAGGCTTAAACTTCGATCAGTCTCTTGAACAAAATTATGATGATTTACCAGACCAACAAAAATATAAAACCAAAAATGCAGATTTCTTGAATTATCGCCTCTACGAAAGTTCAATACCTACAAATAAAATAGTAATTTTTATTCATGGTTCTGGCTGGCATGGTATGCAATTTCACACGTTAGCCAAAGCACTTGCAAAAACAGGAGTAGCACAAATTATTGTGCCTGATTTACGCGGTCATGGGAAAAATCCAATCCGTCGAGGTGATATTGACTATATTGAGCAGTTTGAGGATGACTTAACCGATTTAATTGATCACGTATCAAAACCAAATTCCAAAATAATTATTGCGGGACATTCTTCTGGTGGCGGTCTTGTTGTACGTTTTGCGGGTGGGGCTTCTAATGCAAAGGCTGATGGGTTTATCCTATTGGCTCCATTCTTAAAATATAACGCAACGACTACCCGACTAAATTCTGGCGGCTGGGCACATCCAGCAACAAGGCGTATTATAGGCCTCTCAATGCTAAATAAAATTGGAATTAAGGTTTTTAATCACTTGCCGGTTATTAGCTTTGCAATGCCACAACATGTGTTAGACGGCCCATTGGGCGACACAGCAACGACACAATACAGCTATAGGTTAAACACTGGGTATGCGCCACGAGACGACTTCAAAGCGGATTTAGCAAAGTTGAAACAACCATTTCTTTTAATCGTAGGGTTGGATGACGAGTCATTTATACCACAAGAATATAAAAAACTAATAGAGCCTCTGACTAGTGCTGGGGAATATAGGTTGTTGGAAGGCGTAAATCACCTCGGCGTTGTAAATTCTCGAGAATCCCAATTGACGATTGAAGGTTGGCTAACCAAGAATATGTAACTCAAAATTAAATAATCAATTGCCTGTAGTAGGCGCATTACCTCTCAAAATGCATTTTTGGCAGGATTTTTATTTCCATATGTCTCGGTTCTAAACCACCTATTATTAGTCGGTAGAACTGGACTTTAGTCCAAAATCACTTTTAGAATTTTCAATTAGTAACCTTATAACCTCTTGAATATCAAGGTCTTTATCTTTTTTGTAGAATTCATAATTTCCGATGAGGTTTACAAACTTCCAAGCAACAGGTGACCAGCGTATAATTTCTTTAGCTTTTTCGGGGTTTAAGGCCTTATAATGTTGATATAATCCAGATAATATTGTCGCATTATGGTGGATGATGATATTTGCAGTTAAACGGATACATTCTGCGTTGATATCCAATTCAATTTCATTTTTGCCGTTTATCATTTTTCCACCATTCGTCTTGGCAATAGCAGAACTTAACTGATGGTAAGATTCTCCTCTATTTAAGGCTTTCTGTACAGCTCTGCGGTCTTCCAGGCTATCAATATAACCAAGTATATAATCCGTCATGACAATTTCATCCAGTGCAATAAGCGCTTTCAATGTAGGATTTGTTTTTTTAACGGTGGAGAGTTTGCGAACAACCGTGCTCTGGGTAGTTGTTTTTAAAGCCAATGAGGCCATAATCCTCTGAACATTGTCCCATTCCTTTATAATGAGCTGTTTATCAACTGCTTTAGAAGGTTTAATAAGATAATGGTCATAATCAGCAACATTTCCAAAACAAATAAGATTATTATGTCAAGGGCAGAGTAAAACTCTACCACTAGGGCGGCGCAAAACAAGTCCACTTTGGTTTGACTGGTGATTTAAAAT
>JABSRY010000011.1:2584-17506 GCA_013214985.1 Hyphomicrobiales bacterium | reverse complement strand
TACCATCTTGCCCACTTTCTTCATCTCCAATGAAAGCGTATCGCACATCACCTTTCAAAATAATTCCAACTTTATCGAGTAAATCAAATGCTGCGAGTGAAGTACAAATACCTGCTTTTAAATCCCCAGACCCTCGCCCCCAAATCTGACCGTCTATTACAACGCCCGAAAACGGGTTTTCTCTAGGATCACCAGCCCAATTATCACTCCATCCGTCAACATGAACTGTGTCTGTATGTCCCATAAACTGAAGGGTTTTCCCGCCGCCCTGCCCTTTACGAAGACCCGATATATTGGGTCGGTTAGGCAAAAAATATTCCTGCTCTGGATTAAGAGATAACTCACTCATCCTTTTAGAGAGATACCCGACAAAATTGGCTTCGTTGCCTGTAATGCTTTCATGTTGAATTGCCCCTTGGAGCAAACCAATATATTTATCCTTATCTATTGCCTTAGTGAGCAAATGGTTTAAATCTTCAATTTTCATTTTTCAGCCCCCCCAAAAAATTCACCTTATTTGGAGCGGGAAACTGCGTTACCATCGCGTTTCCCATATCAGGTGCAAACAATGTTGCATGGCGTTGTTCAAGCCCAATGGCAATACCACCAATTAAAGCGGCATTTCCATCCAGCGTAGATGCCGTTACTGCAGGACTCTGTTTCATAAATTTTGGCAGATGTTTTTTAATTGCATTAATTAGAATATCTTGACGGCCAATAGAACCACCCATTATTATTTTTTCTGGATTAATTAGAGAGGTAATTGCCGCAATCGCACGCGCTAAGCTAAACCCAACCTCTGACACAATTTCAGAAGCAATCGGCTCGCCCAATCGAGCGATATTAAATATCTCTTTTACATTTTTTAGTTCACCAGTTTTTGACTTATAGAGTTTAACAATTGCATCCGTTCCAACTGCATTTTCAAAAGCACCTGCATGCAATGCATCTTTGCTAGTCGCATCACTACCAAAAGGTAAAAAACCCAATTCGCCCGCTGATCCATCAACGCCACGAACAATTTGACCATTTATTATAATTCCTGCGCCAATGCCTGTGCCAAGCGAAATAAATACCAAATTGTCTAAACCAAATTCACTATCGTCATCCCCTAACCATTGCTCGCCAAGAACTGCCAAGTTAACGTCATTCTCTAGAACCACTTCAAGACCGAGAGCTTCAGAAATTAACTCTGTTACATTAATTTCATCTAACCCTGAGATATTTGGTGACACTTTTATTGCACCAGTCATAAAGTCTGGAACGCCTGGAACGCCAATGACTGCTAATTTCACTAATTCATTATCAATAGAAGAAAGGTTTGTAACGGATTTACACATTCTTATTATTTGATCAATGACAGCATTCTTTCCTACTGGGTCCGTGGGTTCAGTAAGATCAGAGGTAATATTGCCAACAAGATCAACAACAACTGCCCGTACTTTTGTACCACCTAGGTCAACAACAATAATCCCAGTGCTTGTAGGGTTAACTTCATAAGTAACAGCTGTCCGACCGATATGACCGCTAGTCTGGCCTGTAACTTTTACCCAACCATTTTTTTCCAACTGCTTGACGACTTCGGAAATTGTTTGCTTTGAAAGCCCTATTTGTTTTGCCAATGAAGCACGAGAAATAGGTCCGTCTTGAGCAATAGCCTGCATAACAACGCTTTGAGATACTTGTCTAGAGACTTTTACTGGATTAGTCATTTATTTTTCCTTGGCCTTTAATTAGTTCGTCAACCTTATGAACTAATTAAAGGCCAATAAATTTATCGAGTCAAGAAAAAATTGCTTCCTTAGTAGAAAGTTTTAAAAAACTCTATAAATCAACTCAGTTATCCGACAATTTATTTCGGATTTTACTGTCGGTCTCAGTGGTTTTTTAGTACCAACGATCATACAAGAAAGCTATTTCCAGTGCCAGGTAAACAGTACATCGCACCAACAAAACCTAATAAATTTGAAATACAGTGAATAAGCCATAATTACATTTTATAATTAGTAAATCATATTTTTCGTTGTTCAACTTAGTCATTTTAATTTGTTTTTAATGATTAAAACAGATTAAATTGGACCAAACACCCCCCGATGCGATTAATTACAACACTTTGTTTTTGCTAGTTAATATTGACATAACCGATTTAATATTGTAATATCTAACCATTGTTTCATGTCATAATTGAAATAAAACGAAATATGCAAACGACATAATCACGCGAAGATACTCCACGTAACTTGATGCATCTAGAGCATAAGGGTTACTCGGTAAAAGCACTTAAATCGCATTGAAAACATAAAGATAGAAACGACGTTGCAAAATATAACTCATATTTGCGTCTGATAAAACTCGCCTTCAGTCCAACAAATTGAACGTGAACTTACAAATATGATTTCTCAAACACTCATAGGTCTTTTGTGCCTAGGCATAGCTGACTCAATTAGAAGGAAATCTGAAATGAGTAAAAAGATAATTGCAACCGAGGCTGAACTGAAAAGAGCCCTCAAGGTTGCTATCGATCATGGATCAACATTGCAGGAATGCGTTTTTACCGAAAACTCGGTTCATTTGATATTTGATCGCTCTGGAACCCAAACATTTTACGGCACAAGTACAAAATCACCGCAAAAGTCTGATCCTAAGACTTCAAATGCTAAACTCAAACATTGGCCGAGGGATTTAAAATGAAACTAGATCTACCAGGTTTATTAATGGAAAAAATGCCATCTGGCATCATTCGTTACCGCGTAAGACAAGAAAGCAGGCCATACAAACGCATTCGACTACAAGTCACTCCAGATCACAACGAGTTTCTAGAATGCTACCACGCGGCTCGTGCAGGCATTTCTATCAAGCCAGAGGGCAATGCGTCCGAACAAGCTATACAACGTTCTATAAACGGATCTGTGGCGTGGCTAACCTACAAACATCTCGCCGCTTTGGAGAAATTAGTCGAAGCAGGAATATTTTCACCACTCACTTTAAAGAAAAGAGAAGGTCTTTTTAAGCGATTACGTAAAATATGTGGGCAATACCCAATGGAGATACCAACCTCGGAAATCATCAAGATAAGGGACGACCTAGCAGCAACGCCCGCAACCGCAGATAGCATGGTCGAAGCGATAAGATCAATGTTCCGCTGGGCGTGCGAAAGAGACTATTGTGACTTCAACCCTGCCATTGGCATTTCTACAATAGATAGGAGCGGGGGTGGCGCAAAAGCGTGGACCTTGGACGACTTGGCAAAGTTTCGAAAACGGCACCCTCCAGGCACTACTGCATACCTCGCTTTAACACTTTTTATGTTCACGGCTTGTCGCATTTCCGACGCTATTAAACTGGGGCAAGATGATGAGTTTAAACGCGATGGCGTCTTGGCAATTGGATGGCAGCCAAAGAAGAAAGGTTCGGCTTATGTTGAAATCCCAATGATGCCTCCGTTAATCAAAGCCACAAGAGCAACATCAAAATCTGGATTACCTTACATTATATCAGCTTACGGAAAAACTTATAGAACACCCGAAGCACTTGGACAACGATTTCGCAAGTGGTGTGATCAAGCTGGATTGTACAATTTATCCAGTCATGGAATCCGAAAAGCAGCAGGTCATTTATTGGCCCAAGCGGGGTGTTCTCAATACCAAATAATGGCCATCCACGGACACACTCAAGCGAAGACTTCTGAGGTCTATACAAAGGGGGTGGAAAGGTGGTCATTATCGACCAAAGCAATGGCCAGTTTAAACAAAATCGAGTGGTAAAAGTGTCCCACGCCATTTCAGAAAGGTGTTTTTCGTGGGACACCAAATTTATAACCAACTGAAATAAAAAAGGAAATCGAAAAAACACTGGAGCGGGTGAAGGGAATCGAACCCTCGTCATTAGCTTGGAAGGCTACTGCTCTACCATTGAGCTACACCCGCAAATCCAAGTATTATTTTAAGATAATGGTGGGGAGAGTTGGATTTGAACCAACGTAGGCATAGCCAGCGGATTTACAGTCCGCCCCCTTTAACCACTCGGGCACCTCCCCATTTATCAGGTCTTAAAATATTACAGATGGTTAAAGTCTGTGGGCTTCTTATCTAAATTTTAGAGCAATTAGTCAACCTAATATTTGTTCAAATTCAATTTATAAGAATGTTTCTGGGTAAAACTATTTAAATCTCACAACAAGCTGTTATTTTTACAACAAATGCCATCGCAACTTGCTGCAATTTCAAAAATATAATATATGTAGATAAATAATTGTTTAGCTGAAAAGCTAAATCGCTCAAATTACGCTGGTATTATGCAAAATAAAAACTTTAGAAAACCCAACAATCGTAAATCTTTCCATAAAAAAGACAAACCACCGTCAGATAAACATTATCTTTACGGCTTGCACAGCGTTGCTGCTGCACTAAACAACCCCGACCGTAAACTTAAAGAATTGCTCATCACTCCTAATGCCTATAACAGGCTAGTTGAAGAGTTCAAAAAAGCCGATCTAGCATCCGAATTTGGTTTATCTCGATTAGAAAAATTAAAGGCAGAAGGTAAGGTTATCGAATCTAAACCAAAACAAATCGATTACTTATTAGGCCAAGATATTGTACATCAGGGCGTTATGCTTAAAACCACGCCATTACCTGAACATAATGTTAATCAACTAATGAAGCAGGTCAAAGCCGATCCAGACATCAGCCGCCCTATTGTTATCCTAGATCAAATTACCGACCCTCATAATGTTGGTGCAATTTTACGAACAGCAACCGCATTTAATGCCCGCGCAATAATCACCACCCGCAGGCATTCCCCTACAGAATCAGGGCTTTTGGCAAAAATCGCCTCTGGCGGTCTGGAAGAAACACCCATTATCGCAGTTGGCAACCTTTCAAGCGCAATTAACGAGCTACAGGATAGCGGCATTATCTGCATAGGCCTCGATAGCGAGGCAAAACACGACTTCCCTGCCCTACTTGCCGAAAAATATGTAAACACCAGCCCAAAGGCCATCGTATTGGGCGCAGAAGGCAAAGGCTTACGCCAAAAAACCATAGAAACCTGCAACGAAACCGTAAGGTTAGATATGCCTGGTAAAATAAAAAGCCTAAACGTATCTAACGCTGCCGCTATCGCATTATATGCTTTGACACAATAAAACAGCTCACGTAGATTAATCACATTATAGTTTACTGGGTAGGCAAAATGAAAAAATTTGGTCGGCATTTTTTAAATATTTTTGGATTTGGTACTTTTACCAAAAAAAATCCAACCAAAAATGTCGACATCGAAAAATTCGAAAAATTTGATCTTTCAAAACTTCTAAATAACGAACCTATCGATATGGTTATCGCCATAAATGAACCTGCGATAACGCCGTCCATAAACTTAGCAAATATAAAAGATGCGTTTACTATCATTGATTTAGACCATCCAATTGATGACAATAAATTTACAAATGCATTAAAAGAAGTAAACCTTATTTTCTCTGCGAATCGCCAATTAGCAACAGGCCTAGAAAAAAAATTAAACCGTCATATCGTCATTTCTAGACATGTCAAAAAAAATAAATCAAATACAAAATATATAGATCTAAAAAAGGTGTATCACCTCATAGACGATACACAAATCATTGTATTTGATGCAAATATCCAGCATTCATACGGTGAATCTCCCAATGATATTTTCAAACAAAAGCTAGTTTTCATCGCTCAGATTTTAGAAAATCTTCCAAGATATGTCCATCTCATAATAACTGGCGGTGTAACAGAAAAAAACATTTTCAAACAATATGAAAATATTTTCGAAAAACATAATTGCAGCACTCGAGTTCATTTCTACACCGAAAATCTTGCATCTTTTAAATATCCATTAGATTTTGATAATGTAGATTTAGCACTGCTTTTAAACACACAAAATTATTATACGCCAGTTCAATATTATAAATATCTATCAAAAGAAGTGCCAATGATTAGCACTGAGTTTGCAGATTCAAACCAGCTAGTCACCTCCGCAAACATCGGCGAAATTATAAACAATCAAGACGTAGAACAATGGGTAACAAAAATAAAAAAGCATCTAAATGCAAGTTTAACCGAAAAAGAAAAAATTAAAACAAATCTACAAACCCAGAAAAAACAAATTAACGGCTCACTTGAGGCAAAACATTTTGTAAATTCAATCGAAAATATGCTGACTAATTGCGAAAAGACACAAAATCTTAAAGCATGTATAGTCGATTTATCTAACAATAAAATTTCAGATCGAACCCATAATATAAGCTATATGTTAATGGAGCATGGTATAAATGTATGCGTTCTAACGCCATTTTTACCCTTAAGCCACACCCCATTATCACATAATATCGAGTATATAAAAGTCTCTTAAATCGAATAATCTTGGTTATATTCTTTATGAAACTTATTGGTCGCAAATTCCAACAATGCAGATGCCCCTTCTTCAATCGAAAGAGCCGCAGTATCGACCACAAAAGCAGGGTTCGTTGGTGCTTCATATGGCGAACTAATGCCAGTAAAGTCTGTAATTTCACCACTACGCGCTTTTTTATAAAGTCCTTTAGGGTCTCTTTTTTCACACGTTGCTAAATCTGCATTGACATAAACTTCAAAAAATCCTGCGCCTTGAATTAATGCCGCTTTTTCGCGCTCTTCTTTAAATGGCGAGATTAACGACACAATAACAATAAACCCAGCACGCGCCATAAGTGCTGCAATTTCACTTGCGCGTCTAATGTTTTCGCGTCTATCCACTTCAGAAAAACCAAGGTTATTATTCAACCCATAGCGTAAATTATCGCCATCAAGTACATAAACCTGCATGCCTTTTCTAAATAACTTACGTTCCAAACTAACAGCAAGTGTCGATTTACCAGATCCAGAAAGGCCGGTAAGCCATAGCACGCCGCCTTTATGGCCATTATAATTCTCCCGTTCAGCCAAACTAACAGCATGGTCGACACGTGTAATATTGGCCTGATGTGCAAATATATCAGCACGGCGGTTTTTATAACCGTCTAAGTTAATAACGCCACCACCCGCAATATCGTATTTTTCAAGCAGCACAAACCGACCAGATTTTGCAAAGCTTCTATAATCATCCAAAGCAATTGGGCTACGCGTGGTCAAAACAACCTCACCCAATTGATTGCGCAACAATTGATCACCACTAGATTGCGAAAGATTTTCAGCATCTAACACATGATTAATTTGCTTAACCCGTACATTAACCTCAGCAGTGCCAAGCTTCATTTTGTAGTTTTTTCCAACTTCAAAAGGCGTTTGGCCAAGCCAGAATAATTTGGCCGTAAATTCTTCACCCAAATGCGGCGCAACTAAAATATCAGTTTCTTCAGCAGGTATAATATGCGATATAACATCGCCACGTTCTACAAAAATTTGCTCGGTTAAAGTAATACCAACCGATTGACCAGCACCAACAACTAAGTTTTTCTTTTCTTCTTCTGTATATGCATTAGGCCAAGCTTCAATATTTTTAACAATTGCTTCTTTACCGCTCGGCGAAAATGTTAACTTATCACCAATGCGCAATTGACCCGATACAATAGTACCTGCAATAATACGACGATCATCAAACTTATAAACATCTTGCACAGGCAAGCGCAATGGTAAATTATCATCTGCCGCTAAAATTTTAAAATCATCTAAAGCTTCCGTAACCGTAAGCCCCTTATACCAAGCAAGCTTGTCAGATGGCTTAACGATATTGTCGCCTTCACGTGCCGAAATTGGTATAAAACGGGTTAGGTTAACACCAATAGATTCTAAATATGCTCTATATTCAGTCTCAATTTCATTAAACCGTTCCTCGGAATAATCAACCAAATCCATTTTATTAACAACAACAGCAATCTGGTTCACACCGAGCAAATTTAGCAAATAACCATGGCGGCGCGATTGTTCTTGAACGCCTTCTAGCGCATCAATCATTAACAATGCAGCATCAGATTGGGCAGCGCCAGTCACCATATTTTTCAAAAATTCTTTATGCCCAGGCGCATCAATAATCGTATAATCGCGTTTATCGGTGTTAAACCAAATCTGGCTTGTATCAATCGTAATGCCTTGGTCACGTTCAGCCTGAAAACTATCCATCAAAAATGCATATTCAAATTCCACACCACGTTTTTCACACATGGCAACAATACTCTCATACTTACCTTCAGGTAAGCTGTCCGTATCGTGGAACAACCGACCAACAAAGGTCGATTTACCATGATCAACATGGCCAACAATCGCAACTTTTAAGATTTCTCTAGCTTTAGTCTTTGGCTCGGCTTTATCATCTAAAGACGCAATTTTTTTATTTTGTAAATCCATATCTTCATCCAAACCTTATAAATAACCTTCAGTACGCAAACGCTCAAAAGCATCTTCCGTCTCGTGGTCAAGCGCACGACCACTACGTTCAGAAACTTTGGTCGTATTTAATTCTTCAATAATTTCTTCAATGGTATAAGCATCACTTTTAACTGGGTTCGTAATATCTTCATCACCAAGCGAGCGATAGCGAAAACCATTTTTAGAGCGATATAAAGAGATAATCGGAATATTCTCTCTTTGCGTATAGTTCCAAATATCCAGCTCAGTCCATTGTAATAATGGGTGAATCCGTATATGCGTGCCTTCAGGAAATTCAGTTTTATATTGATCCCAAAATTCAGGTGGTTGATGCTTAAAGTCCCATCTACCATCTTTTCCTCGTGGGCTAAATACCCGTTCTTTGGCACGAATTGCTTCTTCATCCCGCCTAATACCTGCAAATAAAGCATTAAATCCGTGCTTTTTAGTTGCATTACGTAGTCCGACAGTTTTACGCGCAGCACTTCTTGCAGCAGGTGGTAATGTTTCATCCATCTCTTCAATCGGTGGGCAAACTTCCCGAATAAAATTTAAGTTCCATTCGTCAGCATAACGATCTCTAAATTCATACATTTCTTTGAATTTTTTTTCTGTGTCCACATGCATCACAGGAAAAGGTACATGGCCATAAAATGCCTTTTTAGCAAGCCAAACCATTACATTACTGTCTTTGCCTAAAGACCATAAAAGAGCAATATTTTCAATTTTGTTAAAAGCTTCTCTAAAAATATAGATACTTTGAGCTTCTAAATCATCAAGTCGCGACATTTCAGCACCTTCCAATAGATTATTTTCTTTGTTTATTCACAATTTTGAATGTAATGTCAACAAAATATACTAATTTTTATGTAATATATTTTAATTAACATTTAAAATAAGTAAATTGAAATATATGTATCAACTGTAACAAGGTATAATTATATTTTTATTGCATTTTTATTGACAAAATATCCAATCGCCCACTAGTGTAACGCAATTATTGTTTACCAAATTGTATTTAAGAGTTAATTCAGCTTATGAAATTTAAGAATTTATGTTTTATTTCTAGTGGCACAGATGAAGCCAACGCCGCCCTAAAAATTTTAGTAAATAAGCATGGCAATTGCGATCAAGTTCATGCCGATGTTATCATTGCGCTAGGCGGAGACGGCTTTATGCTGCAATGCTTACACGATTTTCATGATAAAGGCATATCAATTTATGGCCTAAATCGTGGTACCGTGGGCTTTTTAATGAATGAATATAGCCAAGATGATCTCATAAATCGCCTCAATAACGCAAATAAACATGTCGTCAATCCACTAAAGGCCGAAGTAACCACGGTAGATGGCGAAAAACACATTGTTAAAGCTTTTAATGAAGTGTCGTTACTGCGCCAAACTCATCAGGCTGCAAAATTGCAAATATCCATCAACCAAAAAACACGGTTAGATGAATTAGTCTGCGACGGCGTCATTATATCAACCCCCGTGGGCAGTACCGCATATAACTTATCCGCGCATGGCCCTATAATTCCAATCAACACGCCCCTTATAGCACTTACGCCAATAAGCCCATTTAGGCCACGCAATTGGCGCGGCGCGTTATTACGAGATAGCGTGACAGTCTCTATTAAAATATGCTCACCCCAAAAAAGACCCGTTTCAGCAGTTGCAGATCATTTGGAAATTCGGAACATAGAACATATCACAATTACAAAAAACAAAAAATCAACCGCATCCATGCTATTTGACGATAAGCACAGCTTAGAAGAGCGTATTTTACGCGAGCAATTTGGCTACTAAAAAAACCAAAAAAAAACCGCTACTGGATGAAGTAGCGGTTTCTAAGGTCCAAACTAAATGATGGATGGTCAGGGGGGAACGTTTGGACCCAATTTGTTATTCTATAGAACTTAATGCTACCCATAATGCTGGGTGAGACGTCGATTGACGCTTAACATAAGTATAAGTTGTTTGTTGCCAAGGCAGAATTTTCTCATTTTGGTTATCTAAAATCAAATCTCCAATATTTGTTTTTACGGTTAGCACGGCATGCCCACCCCCAAAATCATCGATAGCAACAGTAATTAGTAAAGATTCTTTCGGCCAACCTTTTTCAATTAATAATTTCTGTTTTAACAAAACGTAATCTTCACAATCACCTTTATTAGTCGGATAAGCCCACATTTCAACTTGTTGATACAAATCCTGATCCGATACAGGTTCAATAGTTCTGTTAACAAGGTCATTCACCTCATTAAGCGTGCCCCAGCTACCTGCATCTAATTCAACAACAGTAGGTTCTGATGTCCCACCTTTGCAATCTGTAGGGTTTCGTGAGCAAAAACTCATAAAACCAAGAGGTGCAGAGGTTTCACCAAATACATTCATATATGCAGCGAGACCCGCCGAATTTCTAGCGCCAGTAGATTGACTGTTACCACCAATGCTAGCTGTAATAATTCCAATGTTAGTAACATCTTGTGCAATCGCGTTATTATTCATTGATAATGTTAACGCAGAGACTGTAATGCCTAACTTTAATGCTTTTAATATTTTTCCCATTTACCCAATCCAACCAATTCATCATGGACCCACTTTCTCACATAGGTTTTTATGAAGATATAAACTGATTGATGCAAATTGAATTAGACTTAATACAAATAAGAGGCAAATTTAGCTCAAATTGTATTTGTTTCAGGTAACCTGTTATCTATTTGTTTTATATGATTTTTATTCAAATTTAATTAATTGGTAATATTAGTTCGTGTCATTATAGGACACCCCAAATGCTAAAATATCGACAATAACCCCGCCTCACCTGTCCCAAAATGAGAGGATACAAACTAACAGTAAAACTGAATGATAAAAACTACATCTCCGCGTTAGGAATTTCTAAACCCTAACTAGAGATGGTCTCTATGAAAGTACTTTTGAATAACAGCTTGCGAGGGTTTATCCACAAATTCCAAGGCAATACCGCCCTCAAAATTACGCACAACAACAGCAGATGCATCTTCAAACTTAACTAAAGAGCCAACAGGTGCTTTTAAATCAACATGAACCGCCATACCACCGATAGACATATCAATTAATCGACAATCATAAGTCTCACCCGTAACAACTGCAATCTTACAAAAATCAAAAACAGGCGTAAAACGCTGATAAACACGATCATCAACAATACCCGATTTATTTAAGTTATGCAGCCATGTCAATTTATCTACTAATTTATCACGGTGTTTGCTCGGGGCAATAATAGACATTAAGAAGCCGTGTTCATTTACTTTCAACACTTGCCCAGCAATACGCCCAATTGTTTCTAAATAAGCAATTATGCGTTCATCCATATTTACCTGAACAGAAGTTTGTATAAAAGCTTCACCAACAGACAAATTATAAGCTTTGCATTCATGCTCACTTCTATCAGCCCGCATCATACGTCCAGGTAGGTCAACATCCACAGCTCTAAATTTAAATGGGTAATAAGCCGATAGCTTAATTATTCTTTTTCTAACTGGATCCATAATGTGCTCTAGTAATTGTTTTCTCTAACATAAAAAATTATGGTTAACGTCACGTAAATAGTATTAACAAAATTTTAAATAACAACAATTATTTACAAAATATTTAAATCGATCGCACCTTGCTAGAATAAAATTTGCTATTTATACCTTACCACCTTGTATTACTTTAAAGCTAGCACGCCGAAGCTGATATTCATCATCAGGGTTTGCACGAATAGCAATCTGTAAAGCCGATCTTTTGGCAGGAATATTTTTTTGCAATGGTAAATTGTCATCAACGGGCCAAATAACTCTTAAACTATGAAGCTCAATATCTGTTACTGGTAGTAAATATTTACGCTCAACCTCGCTGTTAAAACCAAACGAACCAATAATGCTGGAACAATAAGTGGCATTTTTATGAAACAAAGGCAGTGCCAAAAATTCAAAATTAACTTGTTCGTCACCTGATAAGCCTTTTAGACCACAAACAATAACAGCACCCTGCTCACTTAACGTGTCAAATAAAGAAACAAAACTATCTCGGTCATTTTCATTCCATAAATCAAGAAAATTCTTATCTTTTAGCTCTTCACCAAAAATATTACAGGTTTTTGTACCCGCTAATCGAAAACTATATGCGCCAGGCCCCTGGCGGTCTAATAAAAATAAATTTGGTAGAATATCTTTTAGCATAGCAGGGTCAAGCTCTTTACGTTGCGGAGCCATTCTGTTTCCACGTAATTCATTCCAATATTCATATAAATTTTTACTAGTATGCAATTTCATAATTTTGCCTAACTTAAACTACCAATATGAGACATATTAAAAGCCAATGTATCAATTTGGTTCACATTGTTACGTTTTGATTCAAGGTTTAACAAATTTATTGCATATAACCTTAACTAGTATCTACAAAGCAACAGTCATGCCAGTCTACAAATTTACCTTTTCTTAATCAAGAAAATATAAAATATAAATAAAAATTTACCTTTTAGTTAAACATTTTATTCATAATGAGCCACAAGCAAACGCTGCAAATATAATCATTTAGTATAAAGTACTTCGGAGAACACATGTTAAAGTTCAAATTCATAAAGCCAGCATTAGCAATGTTGCTATTATCTAGTGTAATAATTCCAAGTACAACATATGCGGCTGTTTGCAAAAATGGCGGAACAGGGTGTGATTCATCAGGCCACAATCCAGGGTCAGAGCCGGACAACAATACTGGCGGTTCAGAAGATGAAGCCTCAATTCTATTTAATAACAATATTGGTCATCGCCGTAAATTAAATGGTTACATTGCCTTAAACAAAACATATACGGTTGGAAGTTCTAATAACAACAACCAATATCAAGGTCAGGGTCAGTATCAGGGCCAAACACAAGGTCAGGCTCAATATCAAGCACAAGGCCAATATCAAGGTCAAGCACAATATCAGGCACAAGGCCAATATCAGGGTCAGGCTCAACATCAAAACCAAACACAATATCAGGGCCAAGGGCAACGCCAATATCAAGCCCAACCCGCGTGCAACAATTCATCAAATTATTCATTCCAAAGTCAGTTCCAACAAAATAGTAACTGTCAGGGTCAATATCAGTCAAATGGTCAAGGTAATGATGATCAAGATCACGCCAATAAAAATGGTGGAAACAACAACGACAATAGCAATCAAGATCATGCCAATAAAAATGGCGGACAACATGGCTGGAAGAGAGAAATTTTTTACTGCTTAGGTACCGATTTCCTATCGCTTACATTTGGCCGATATGCCAATAGTCGGGTAAAGTTTAATAATAACCAAGTTATGGAATGTCAGGAAGGCGAAGCTGCCTATCTAAATTCAAATGGCCAATTATCGTGTGAGCCTCATCCTCAAAATATAGCCTATTCAACTAAGAAATCTATACTCTATATACATGCATCAAAAATTCTTGCTGTTAAGGGCGAATGTACGTCTCCAAAAGGTCAAATATCACCCGCTTTAACGCTGTTCCAGCGTCATAGTATTTACGTTGAAGGCAGCCAAATGTATTCACAAAGACAAACCCAGCAACCCATGGGACAAAATATAATATTAAAATGATAATAATAAATATAGGCTAAATCATGCTCAGTTTTTACTGGGCATTTTTTTTACATAATTAATCTGAAAGCGCGCATCCACAAAATAAGAAAGCAGGAAGTTAATTAAAACTTCCTGCTCAATACGCAAAACTATATCCCCTACGCAAAACCATTTCTGAGAAATACAATTCACAAAAAACTAGCGCCTACAAATGGCGTTAAACTTATAATAATGTTGTTGGAAAATTATATGTATGATTACAAACACATATACCATATATTTTTAACTTCCTGTTAAAGTCTTCAAACATTTCTTGTTTGTCTAATTTTATAATCTCAAAATACCCTACAAAAGTTAATACTCTTTCACCAAATCATTTAAATACGATTTTTTTAAAACTATGCACAAATATATATAACTATAATTATTTTTTATTTTTTCTCACGCCATTAATTAAAAAGTAAGCTCTGCTAAAGTCATCATTTATACTAATTCTAATAAACAGGCTTGCAACTTTATATTTCTGAGCTACGATCATAAGTGTAAATAGGTAAATAATGGAGAGAGTATGACCGTATCAACCTTACTTAAAAATAAAGACAAAAATGTTTTAACCATTTTGCAATCACAGACACTACAAGACGTTAGTAATTTACTTACAGAAATGCACATTGGTGCCCTAATTGTGTGCTCTAAATCAGGCGATGTCGAAGGCATCATATCCGAGCGTGATGTTGTTCGTGCCTTAGCAAATGCAGGCCACGATGTGTTAGACCAAAAGGTTAGCCAACATATGACAAGCAATCCAGTCACATGTTCACCTTTTTCAACAATTAATCATATAATGTCAAAAATGACTAAAGGCCGCTTCCGCCACATGCCAGTTATCGAAAACGGCAAGCTTGTAGCCGTTATTTCAATCGGCGATATTGTAAAGGCCCGCATCGAAGCAATGGAAAGCGAAGCTCAAGCA
>JABSRY010000011.1:0-2574 GCA_013214985.1 Hyphomicrobiales bacterium | reverse complement strand
TATATTGGTAGCTAACCAAATCATACAAAAAAGGTGCTGAAAATAAATTCAACACCTTTTAAACAAATACTTTAAATAAATATTATTGCGAAACAGGCACAGCTGGTTCAGACGTTTTAATCTGATCAAGCAGATCATTCAAGCCTTTATCTGATGCCGCTTTATCCGCTTCACTAACAGGAACAGAAATTTGCTGCCCATCAACGGATAGGATAGAAGATGATGAAGTTTGCACTTTAGCAAGATATCCAAGCGTAAGGCTATTTATAAAAAACAAAATGGCCAAAACAGTAGTAACCTTAGTCAAAACATTGCTCGCAGAACGACCAGACATAAATGCATCAGTACCGCCACCGCCGCCACCCATTCCAAGCGCACCACCTTCAGAACGCTGCAAAAGAATAGTTATAACAAGTGCAATAACAATAATTAAATGAAAAGCCCATAAAGCGGTTTCAAACATGTCAATATATCCATTCTAAAGCGCTCAAGCATTTGAGCTAATAATACAATTCGAACTCTTTTACACCATCAATTTATAAAAAACAACCATCTTTATCCAGTTAATGATATAAACTAAGGTCATATTTTTTCAATATCGCCCTGAGCCCACAATTCAGTCGTTTCCAAATAAAATTTCTCAAATCTATCTTCTATAATGGACTGCCTAATTCCAGCCATTAATTCTTGATAATAAGCCAAATTATGCCAAGTTAACAACATAGGCGCTAAATATTCATTACATTTCATTAAGTGGTGCAAATAAGCCCTGCTATATCGGTTTGATGCTTCGCATGGGCTATTTTCATCTAACGGCCGCGGGTCGTCCGCATGGCGCGCATTTTTCAAGTTCACTTTACCTCGGTGTGTAAAACAAAGCCCATGCCGCCCTGCCCTTGTTGGCATCACGCAATCAAACATATCCACACCGCGCCTAACTGATTCTATCAAATCACTCGGTGTGCCCACGCCCATTAAATAACGCGGTTTATCTTTAGGCAATAAATCTGCTGCATAATCCAACACCTCCAGCATAGTTTCTTGCCCCTCACCAACAGCAAGGCCACCAATCGAATAGCCATCAAAGTCCATTTCTACTAGCCCTTTTGCACTTTCCTCGCGCAAATCTTTATAGACACTGCCTTGCATAATACCAAACAAAGCTTGGTCAGGTCGGTCGCCAAATTGTACCTTAGATCTGTCAGCCCAACGTAAGCTCATACGCAAGCTATCAGCAGCTTGTTTTTCTGTCGCGGGGTGCGGCGTGCATTCATCAAGTTGCATCTGAATATCCGAGCCAAGTAAACACTGAATTTCGATAGAACGCTCTGGCGTTAAGTTATATTTTCGCCCATCAATATGGCTCTGAAATTCAACACCTTGTTCGGTCATTTTCCTTAACTTCGATAAGCTCATAACCTGAAACCCACCACTATCGGTCAAAATAGGTTTGTCCCATTGCATGAATTTATGCAAACCGCCCAGTTTTTCAATACGTTCAGCACCAGGGCGCAGCATTAAATGATAGGTATTGCCAAGCACAACTTCAGCACCAAGCTCTTTAACTTGGTCCGTATACATTGCCTTAACGGTACCAGCAGTGCCAACAGGCATAAAAGCGGGTGTATGAATATCACCCCTTGGGGTGTTAATCACACCGACGCGCGCATTACCATTGGTGTTTTTGACATTAAACTTAAAATTTTTGCCCATAATATTCTCTTCTCTTTTACAAATGCATCAGGTTACGCATTGGTTTTTATACATCAAACAATCGTTTCAACAAGTGCATTCACTATCTACTAATTTCCAACAAACAAGCATCACCATAAGAATAAAATCTATAGTCATTTTCAATGGCATATTTATAAGCGTTTTGCATTATATCAAGCGATGTAAACGCACTGACCAACATAAATAAAGTTGATTTTGGTAAATGAAAATTAGTTAACAACACATCCACTGCTTTAAATTTATATCCAGGTGTTATAAAAATATCTGTTTCATCGGCAAATGGCAAAATAACCCCTTCATCTGTCGCAGCGCTTTCTAACAAACGCAAACTAGTCGTTCCCACTGCAACAATTCGCTTACCAGACCGTTTAGCGTCACTCAGCTTAATGGCATTGTCTTTATCTATATACCCATATTCGGCATGCATTATATGGTCATCCGTTTCATCCACCGTCATTGGCAAAAATGTCCCTGCCCCTACATGCAGCGTTAAAAACACAAGCTCAATATTCTTCGCTTTTAACTTATCAAATAGTTCATCCGTAAAATGCAAGCCCGCCGTTGGTGCGGCTACTGCGCCTTTTTCATTGGCATATATAGTCTGATAATCTTCAACATCCTTATCATCATAATCTCGCTTACTAGCAATATATGGCGGCAAAGGCATTTCACCCGCTAGCCCAATTGCGGCGTCTAGTTCAGCAGCAGATTTGTTAAATTTTAGATGTAACTCGCCTGCCTTTTTAGATAATATTTCAGCACTAAGCGTATAAACACCTTCAACTTCAAAATGTAATATTTCACCAACCTTCACCCGCTTGGCAGGCCTAGCAAATGCTA
>JABSRY010000109.1 GCA_013214985.1 Hyphomicrobiales bacterium | reverse complement strand
TGGTAGGCAAAATAGTTTGCGCCGCAGCAGACTCGTCAATCACATCGATTGCTTTATCTGGCAAGCGTTTATCTTGCATATATCTATCTGACAATTCCACGGCAGCAACTAATGCTTCATCACTAAATTTAACTTTGTGAAAATCTTCAAAATATGTACGTAAGCCTTTTAGAATGCTGATTGAATCTGTAACGGATGGCTCTTTAACATCAATTTTTTGGAACCGTCTTACAAGCGCTGCATCTTTTTCGAAATGTTGGCGATATTCTTTATAAGTCGTAGAGCCAATACATTTAAGCTCGCCTTTTTGTAGTGCAGGTTTCAATAGATTTGATGCATCCATCGAGCCGCCAGATGTGGAGCCTGCGCCAATAATTGTATGAATTTCGTCGACAAATAAAATCGAATTGTCTTTTTCTTTTATGGCGGTGATCACTGCTTTTAGGCGTTCCTCAAAATCACCCCTAAAACGTGTACCAGCAAGCAATGCACCCATATCTAATTGATAAATGGTTGAATTTGCAAGTATTTCTGGCACTTCACCATCAACAATAAGTTTGGCCAAGCCCTCGGCAATCGCTGTTTTACCAACGCCTGGATCGCCAACCAACAGTGGGTTATTTTTACGGCGACGGCAAATGATTTGCATCATTCGCGTAACTTCGGGTTTGCGGCCGATTAGTGGGTCAATTTTACCTTTGCTTGCTAAGACATTTAAATTAACGCAATATTCGCTTAAAGGGGACTTTTTCTTATCTTTTTCGGCTTGATCGCTTGAACTATTACCAGTTGAATCGTCCTCATCCTGGCCTTTAACTGACATACCATCGCTTAACTCAGGACGCCTAGCAATACCGTGAGAAATAAATTTAACAATATCTAGCTTGGTTATACCAAGTTTTTCTAAGAAATATACGGCATGGCAATCCTGCTCTGAAAACAGCGCAACGAGAACCGTAGCACCTGTTACTTCTTCTTGGCCAGAGGATTGAACTTGAATTATAGAACGTTGTAACACACGATGAAAAGCTGCTGTAGGTTGGCTATCGCCGTCGCCCTCAAATGAAATGTCTTCCAGCTCATCATTTAGATATTGTACAAGATTTTTACGCAATGCCATAAAGTCGGCATCGCACGCAAATAGAACTGCGACTGCATCTTGCTCTGATAAAAGCGCCAACAAAAGATGCTCTAAAGTTACATATTCATGTTTATGCTTTAGTGCCAACGCCAATGCATCATGAATTGTTTTTTCCAAACTTACTGTAAATGCCGTCATATTTATCTCTTCCAGTTAACTACTATATATAAGCTAATTCCTATTTTAAAAATTTCAATACTACGTTTAGTCAATACGATACGATTATTCTGATTCCATAATGCATTGTAAAGGAAATTCTTCTGATTCAGCCAACATCATTACTTGCTGAACTTTCATTTCTGCAATCTCATACGGGTAAACCCCGCACACACCAACGCCTTTTTTATGGACGTGTAACATTATTTCGATTGCTTGCTCGACAGATTTGTTAAAATACTGCTCTAGAACATAGGTTACAAACTCTTGTGTCGTAAAATCGTCATTTAACAATAATACTTTATACAGCTTAGGCTTTTGAGTTTTTTGCTGCTCCTGCAAAAAAACTTCTTCGTCAATTTCAAATTCTTTGCCCATAATATACTCTATTCAATGTATGCATTGAGAATATTTTACCACTTAATATTGGCATTTTAAAGTAAATTCATTGTAAACATTCCGCAAAAAAAAATGTTTTTTGTATAATAATTAAGGATGAAACCCCAGTTTATGTATAGTTATGAGACATATTTAGCAAATGTATAGCCTTTTATCTAAAATTTTTACTGTTTGGTAAGCCTACCTTGTTATGTTCATTCAGAATTAGTGTTTAGTGTATAAATATTTTGTATTTAATCTTGAGTAATAGTATGTGTGACTTTTTTTTAACCAGAACCGTTAAAAATATTCTGAAATTATCTTCTACAGTAATTTTGGCTTTTTTAATTTCCGTTTCAGCTATTAATTATGCGAATGCATATAATAAACCACGATATTCGTCGGTTATTATTGATGTGAATAATGGCAAGACAATTCATGCAAAAAATGCAACTAGTTTACGATATCCTGCATCTTTAACTAAAATTATGACGTTATATATGTTATTTGAAGAATTAAAGCAGGGTCGTGTTAAAAAATGGACAAGATTGTCTGTATCACGACATGCGACACGTCAGCAACCTTCTAAGCTTTATCTTAAAAAGGGCTCTTACATTACCGTTGAGGATGCCATTAAAGCATTGGTTACAAAATCGGCAAACGATGTGGCCGTTGTTATTGCTGAACATATTGGCGGAACTGAAAGTCGATTTGCGGTTAAAATGACTAAGGTTGCACGTTCTATCGGTATGAGAAATACTGTTTTTAAAAATGCCTCTGGCCTGCCAAATAAAAGACAAGTCACAACCGCCAAAGATATGGCTATTTTGGGCATTAATATTCAGCGGCGCTTTCCGACTTATTACAAATACTTTAAGACCCGCGTTTTTACTTATAAAGGCGTTAGATACGGCAATCACAATAAATTACTTGGAAAATATAGAGGTGTTGACGGTATTAAAACGGGCTATACACACGCCAGTGGTTTTAACCTTGTTAGCTCTGTTAGACGCGATGGTAAGCATGTTGTTGCTGTAGTTATTGGCGCAAAGTCTGGTCGATCTCGTAACCTACATATGGAACAATTGTTAAATAAAGCAATGCCCAAGCTTACCACACGTAAAATATCTAGACCTGCGCCAAGACGTAAACTTGCAAAGGTTACCAAACCAACTCGCCCCACTAAAAGGCCTGCTATTACGGTTAACAATGTGCAGGTTGCATCTGCTGGCAGAAATCGTTTAACTGCAAATTTGGCGCAAATGCCTAAAACATTGCGCGGTGGTTTAACCTCTGCAGACAAAGCGCTAAATGCTCATAGATCTACTTCAAATCAGCCTATTAAAATATCAAAAAATAATATGTCATATGTTGCCACTAATAATAAACCTGCTAAAGATCAAAGCCGCATTGGCACCGGTAACAATAACATAATTAACCCAATAGCTTATGCGCCAATTATTTCTACTACGGGCAAAACAAACCTTTCATCACAAGGTAAAAGATTAATTGCTTTATCGACCGCACATTTGGTTAAAGATAAAAAATCTCGTAGTATAACGAGTGCGAAAATTGTTACAGCAAAATTATTAAAAGATAGTTGGGCCGTGCAGATTGGGGCATATGCGAACCATGACGATGCTAAGAATCAATTAGATCAAATGAGCAAATTTATGACCCCATATGACGCTAAATACTACATTCCTAGCGTTAAAAAGGGCAACAAAGCTATCTATAGAGCTAGATTTGCGGGTCTTTCTAAGAGCTACGCAAAAAAGGCATGCAATACGATTAAAAGTAAAGGCTTTAGCTGCCTGGCGCTTAAAAACAACTAATATTAGACAATCATTATAGCAATTTAAGCCCATTATATTTTATGATGGGCTTTATTTTTGGATATATTTTATAAGTTCAACAATTTCTCTTTTTGCTTCATTGTGTGATGCCGTGGCTTTTACACCTGTTTGTTTATCCAACACATCAAAAACAGATAAGCCCATTTCGAACAACTCTTTGAAAATGACACGGTCACCTATATTAGAGGTAATATCTGCCCCTAAATGGTCTGCAATATTTTTTAGTACAACATCTACTTTTAACTTATGTTTAGCGCCCAAGCTTGAGACGCGGTTTTTTACAATTAACCAGTCAAAGCCTTTGCCATCTAAATTTTTACGGCGAGTTAGACATTCTAAAACATATTTTCCGTAAGGGTTGATGTTTAAAGTGTCTGAATCATCCGCATCGACATTACCTAAAATGCTAACATCTAAAAAACCGTCATTAAGCGGTGTTATTAAAATATCTGCCATAGAATGGGCTAATCTACTAAGATAAGCATCGCCAGATGGCAGATCCAAAATCAAATAATCGGAAACATGCTCTAGTTTTTCGACCGCATGGGCGAATGATTCAAAATCATCTTGTTCGCGTTGCGCTGGAGTTGAGTTGTAGCTCGGAACAATAGTAAAAAATGGAGGAGTATATATATTTTGTTTAGAATTTTTTGCCCAATTTTGTCTATTCTCTAAAAATTTTGTAAAGCCTGCACCCCTGCCATCCAAATCTATCGCACCAACACGTACGCCTTTTGATTGCAAACCAAGCAACAAATGAATGGCTAAAGTTGTTTTACCAGTACCGCCCTTTTCGTTGCCAAGCACTATAACCTTTGACGTTTTACGCGCGTTAGGACTCCCCGCTAATGTTGCCATATATCTCTCATTTTACTCAGATTTTATACATCTAATCATTTATTGAGTATAATTACAATAGCCCCAGTTCAAACAATGCATCGCGCAATTCATTTGGTAAATGCTCGTCGCTTTGTGAGGGCATAGTGACATCTGGCGGCGAATCAGTTGGTTTTAAATAACGCCAGCCTTGAAACGGGCGTTTTGGCCAAGTCGCAGTTGCACATAGCTTCTTATCTAAAATTATTTTGCAACGCTTAATGCCGTCATCACCAATGACTTCATCTAGCCTTAATATTTTTTGTCTAGCCTGAATTAGGCCTTTAAAGACCCAATAAATTGAGCCTCCATTTAATAATTCATCTCTGCGTTTGGGAGACATACGGGTGATATGCCAATGCTCCGCGACACCAAAATCAATAAAATTTTGAGCGCGTCTCATCTGTTGCCATTCCAATAGGCTATGGATAGATTCAGTGCCAACTGATAATTTTATTAAATTAATCATATGGGTTTAATATCTTTAATCGCCCCAAAATTCAATATGAATTACTCGATTGTTAGGATATTTTGGCCTTCGGTAACTTGATCGCCCGTAATGACATCGACCTGAGTTATTTTGCCTGAAATTTCGGCAAATAGGCTATGTTCCATTTTCATCGCTTCTACTATCGCCAATAGGTCACCTTCTACTACATCATCACCTTCTGCAACTTTAAGGGCAAAAACCTTGCCTGGCATGGGTGAGACCACCTGCCCTACTGCATCTACTTTACCGCTATCGTCATATATTCTTGGTGAAATTTGATAGGTTTTACCTTGATCGGAAATATATAGATGCCCTTCTTCGTTAATGACGATTAATTTATTTTTAGCAGTAATTGCGGGCAGCACCTCGCCTGATTTTATAATATATTTACCCAAATGAGACTGGCCATTTATCATGACATCCATTGTAGAGGCGCGGCCACTATTGCCATAAATCATATCAAAACCATCGTTACGAGACCATGGGTCATTCGCTGCATTATTTGGCGTGACTTGCCTGCTTAATATGGCAGCAGCGAGAGATGCAATATGTGATAAATCGGCATCATTTACTTGTTTTTCTAAAAACTTATCGATAAAGCCAGTATCAAATTTCTCATCGAGAAAATCTTGATCTTCTAATATATCACTTAAGAATGCGATATTTACTTTTACGCCAGCTATTACTGATTTACGAAGTGCATTGGCTAATTTTGATAAGGCCTCTTTGCGGGTTTGGGCGTGGGAAATGACTTTTGCGATCATTGGGTCATAAAATGGGCTAATCTCGCCGCCTTTTTCTATGCCTGTATCGACACGAACGCCATTTTCTTCTGATAAATAAAATTCATAAATATCGCCAATAGAAGGTAAAAATTCATTTTCGGCATCCTCGGCATAAATACGCACTTCAAAACTATGGCCATTAATTGACAATTCATCTTGAGTTTTTGGCATTTTCTCGCCCGATGCGACTTTAATTTGCCATTCGACTAAATCTTGCCCTGTAATCGCTTCGGTAACGGGATGTTCAACTTGCAATCTTGTATTCATTTCCATGAACCAAAAACCATCTTCTTTTAAACCATCTGAGCCATCTACGATGAATTCAACTGTGCCTGCGCCTTCATAATCGACTGCTTTTGCAGCACGAACAGCCGCCTCGCCCATTGCTTTTCTGACGCTTATGGTCATACCCGGGGCGGGTGCTTCTTCGACTACTTTCTGATGCCTGCGTTGTAATGAGCAATCGCGTTCAAACAAATATACTGCTTCGCCGTGCTGATCGCCAAATACTTGGATTTCGACATGTCTGGGGTTTAGAATGAATTTTTCGATTAGTACAATATCATTGCCAAAGGCTGATTTTGCTTCGCGTTTGGCGGCATCTAATGATGCTAAAAATTCATCTGCACTATTGACGCGGCGCATGCCTTTACCGCCACCACCTGCAACGGCTTTGATCATGACAGGATAGCCAATTTTTTGAGCTTGTTCGGCCAAATGATCTACATCTTGATTATCGCCAATATAGCCTGGGACGATGGGCACATTGGCTTTTTCCATCAGTTTTTTTGCGGCGTCTTTTAGCCCCATGCTGTTAATAGCAAAGGCGGAAGGGCCAATAAATTTTATATTCTGTTTTTCGCATTTATCTGAAAATTCGGCATTTTCCGATAGAAACCCATAACCTGGATGAATGGCATCTGCACCTGATTTTTTGGCGACATCTAAGATGACATCCATCTTTAAATAGCTTTCGCTTACGGGCGCAGGGCCTATCAGATAAGCTTCATCGGCCAATTTTACATGTAGGCTGTTTACATCTGCTTCTGAATAAACTGCAATGGTGCGAATGTTCATTTTTTTTGCGGTCTTGATAACCCTGCAAGCAATTTCACCGCGGTTTGCAATTAAGATTGAACTGATCATTGGACACCCTACTTATAATTTGATTTACCTTAAAGTAAATGCAGCCCGTAAGAAGGTCAAGCCTTGATGGGCTTGATTGACGAGGGTTTTATTGAATATTTATTGGTATTTTTATATAAGAGACTCCATTTGCCTCGGTTTTTGGTAAAAACCCTGCATTAATGTTTAACTGAATAGCGGGTAAAAGTAGCTTAGGAGTTTTAAGTGTTGCGTCCCTTGTTGTTCTGGTTTTTATGAATGTGGTTTTGGACACACTACTATTGATATGTATATTGTGTTTTTGTTGCTCATCCACGGTTGTTTCCCACTCAAATTGTTGTCTTTTTTCGGATTTATAGTCGTGGCACATATAGAGCTTTGTATGTTTGGGATGCGCAAGAATAAGCTGAATACTATCATATAAACTAGCCGCGTCGCCGCCTGGGAAATCACAACGCGCCGTGCCAAAATCTGGCATAAACAAGGTATCACCGACCCAAATGCTATCTTCAATTTTATAACTAACGCAGGCGGGTGTGTGGCCTGGTGTTGGTATAATTTCTATTGGCATTTCGCCTAAATATAAGTTTTCATC
>JABSRY010000108.1 GCA_013214985.1 Hyphomicrobiales bacterium | reverse complement strand
CCTTATTGGTAGTTAGCAACAAGCCAACCTCGCCATTTGGCAAAATTTTTAAATTTTTATGCAAAGCGACTTGTCTAAATGCCGTATTAATCCAATCATCTAGCGCGGTGAATTGGTTAAATTCATCGGCGGCGATATTCACTTCTGGTATTAACCTATTCATTGCCTGTTGTACCGTCGCTATAATTATAAGCTCGAACAATTTTTGCAACCAATGGATGCCTAATCACATCACCTTCTTTAAAGCGAATTTGATGAATTTCATCGACACCATCTAAAATTTGCATGGCATCAATTAGGCCCGATTTCATACCGCGTGGCAAATCTATTTGGCTCGGATCGCCCGTGATGACCATACGGCTACCTTCGCCTATCCTAGTTAAGATCATTTTCATTTGCATGGTTGTGGTGTTTTGCGCTTCGTCCAAAATAATAAAACTATTGGATAAGGTTCTACCCCGCATAAAGGCAAGAGGCGCTATTTCAATAACCCCTTCTTCTAACAGACGCTCGACAATTGTTGCATCCATCATATCATATAATGCGTCATATAATGGGCGTAAATATGGGTCTACTTTTTCTTTTAAATCGCCAGGTAGAAAGCCCAACTTTTCGCCGGCTTCGACCGCTGGCCTAGAAAGCACGATGCGTTGTACATTACCAGCCTCGAGCATAGCGCAAGCTTGTGCTACGGCTAAATATGTTTTGCCAGTGCCTGCGGGGCCTGTGCCAAAAACCAGCTCATCTTGTTGCAAGGCCTTCATATAAGTTTCTTGAGCAAGCGTGCGGGGGCTTAGGGTTTTGCGACGTGTAACAATAAATGTACTATTACTATCGGCTTTATGGTCTTTATTTTGCGGGTTTTGCATTCGAATTGCACCATCCACATCGGCTTTAGATATGCTTTCGCCGCTTTCGCCGCGCACATATAAATTTTGCAAAATTTTAATCGCCAGTTTGCAATTAGATTTGCGCCCTTCGACTAAAAGCTTATTGCCGCGTGATGCAAGTTCGACATCCAATCGAGATTCGATCATAGCTAAATGTAAATTATTCTGACCATACAAAATAGCCGCGAGACTATTATCATCAAATTCTATGGTTTCTGAGTATGTGTTGTGCGATTTTTTATGGCCGCTAGTATTGGTATTTAAATGCTTGTTCAAAGCTGCTCCGTTTAAAGTTGATTGCCCCTGCATTTAAGTATAGCGCCACTTTATTAAATTAATCAACTAATTTACCAGATAAAGCAAAATTTCCTAAACTCTCTATATATATAGGCATAATCTTGCCAAGAAATTCTTCGGGTGCGTTGACATAGACAGGCTGTAAATAGGGCGATCTACCAATGAGTTGGCCTGGCTCGCGGCCTTTACGTTCGAACAAAATATCGAGCGTGCGGCCAATCGTATTGCGGTTAAATTGGCGTTGTTGATTATTTAGTAATTCTTGTAACTGTGCTAAACGTTTTGTCGATATGGCATCATCCACTGGGTTACTCATCGTTGCCGCTGAGGTACCAGGGCGCGGTGAATATTTAAAACTATAGGCTTGGCTATATGTTACCCGTTCAATTAAATCTATGGTTGCATCAAAATCATCATCCGTTTCGCCTGGGAAACCAATAATAAAATCACCCGATAATGCAATGTCGGGACGGGCTAGTTTTATTCTATCAATAACCTCAAAATAGCTTTCGCGGGTGTGTTTTCTGTTCATCGCCTCTAAAATTTTGTTAGAGCCAGATTGTACGGGTAAATGCAGGTAAGGCATTGCCGATTTTTGAGTTTTATGAATATCAATTAACTCTTGATCCATGTCGTTTGGATGCGAGGTTGTATAGCGGATACGGTCTAACCCTTTGATGCCATCTAAAGCGGACATTAGGCCACCTAATGTTACCGAATTGCCAGCATCATCTTGCCCATGATAGGCATTTACATTTTGCCCTAAAAGGGTAATTTCGCGCACGCCTGCATCAATTAAATTTTGTGCTTCGTTTAAAATACGGGCGATTGAGCGCGAATATTCGGCGCCGCGTGTATAAGGCACAACACAGAATGTGCAAAATTTATCGCAGCCTTCCTGAATGGTTAAAAACGCGCTGACGCCGCGGGCGATGGTTGTGCTTTTTGTAGCGGTCGGCAGGTTATCAAATTTATCTTCGGTTGGGAAATCGGTATCTAAAACCTTTTTTTGCCCCGAGGCTAATTTGCCCAACATTTTGGGCAAATTAAGGTAGCTTTGTGGGCCAAATACCATATCGACCAATGGTGCACGGCGCATAATTTCTTTACCCTCAGCTTGTGCTACGCAGCCCGCAACGGCAATGATTGGGCGGGTTTTATCGGCATCTTCTAACTTGCGGTTTTTCTTGTCTATCATTTTGCGCATGCGGCCAAGCTCTGAATATATTTTTTCGGCGGCTTTTTCGCGGATGTGGCAGGTGTTTAAAATCACCATATCGGCACCATCGGGGCTATCGATTGTTTCATAACCTTCGGGCGCTAACGCATCGCTCATACGCTGGGTGTCATAAACATTCATTTGGCAGCCATAAGTTTTTATATATAGCTTTTTCTTACTCGTGCTTTTGGCAATTTTTTGAATAACCGTATCGGGAACAATGGCGTGCCGATGTTTTACATTTTTTTTCTGATGATCGAAAAAATGATTGGGTAATGTTGCCATTTAACTGCTCACGAATTATTCAAATTATAAATTAGACCTCTAATAGCATACTAAAGGTGCAAAATATAAGTAAAATATAAATAGAGTCTATTTAGTGCAATTATTTCTTAATTGGCACGGCATATAATTCCATGCGGTGATCGACCAATTTATAGCCAAGCTCTTTAGCAATTTTTTGCTGCAAGCGTTCAATTTCTTCATTGCGAAACTCTAAAACTTCGCCCGAATTAATATCAATTAGGTGATCGTGATGCTCTTCGCTGATAATTTCATAACGCGAACGGCCATCTCTAAAATCATGACGCTCCAATATGCCTGCTTCATCGAACAAACGAACCGTGCGGTATATGGTTGCAATAGAAATACGATCATCGATTGCTGAGGCACGTTTGTATAATTCTTCGACATCTGGGTGGTCTTCTGAATCAGAAAGAACACGGGCAATAACGCGGCGTTGCTCGGTCATACGCATACCTTTTTCGAGGCATTGGCGCTCTAGCACACTAACATCATTACTCATAATTTTCTCCCTTTATATTTATAATAGATATAATAGGCAATCTCAACAAGGTAAAGAACTATGCTTAAAATATGTAATTCTTTAGTTTATAATTATTACAGATTGCGCATTAAAGTGAATAAACATGGGCATCGGCGGTTTTACCCGCGCCAATTTTATAATATTTCTTACGTATAGATGTTTTAGTAAAGTTTAGGCTTTTATAAAACGCAATTGCATTTATATTATATTCACTGACCTCTAAAAAAAACTTAACGACCCCATTTTGCTTTAAATGCTTAAGCTCATATTCTAATAATTGCTTAGCAATGCCTTTATGGCGGTATTGTTTGGCAATCGTCACGGTTATTATTTCGGCCTCATCAAACATTGTTTGCCAAATGATAAAGCCGACGATTTGAGCATCTTTTTTGACGATAGAACCAATATAAGCCGTGGTTTTACCATTTTTGGTTAAAAACATTTGTTTAATATTGCTCGCCGACCAGTTTTTATCAAATGATTGGGCATGTATTTGGGCGATATCTGCAAACTGTGTATCCGACAAATTACAGATGCCCGCTGTGTTTGTAAATGGTTCAAACATATAGTGAGGCAGGGTCATTTTAAAATCATTGCGTGAATGTTATCGGGTGGCTCGAAGGTAGCTTGGCATCTGCCGCCCGTAAATATAGGGGCGAAACCTTATTTTCTGCATGTGGGTAATTTTTTACAAAGGTTGCAAATATACCTGCATCGGGAAATTGCATATTTTCAGTCAGTAGGTGTAACTCTTTAAAGTTAGGTAAATGATCGAGCAATAAGGCTCGACCAGTGCCAAGCAAAATTACATCTTCATTAATTAGTAATATGGCTTCGGATATTTCTACGGCTTTTGGGGCTAAAATCTCTGTGCCTTGGCTATTATAACCCGCAAAATAAACCTGCCCACGCCGCGCATCCATCGCCACATAAATATTGTTATTTGAAGTTAAATTGAGCTGTGCAATAGCATTAAATGCGGTTGCTTGTAAGCTATTAACCGCAATGACGGGAATTTTACGTGCCGATGCAAACATACGGGCAAATGAAAGTGCTATACGCGCGCCCGTAAAAGTACCTGGCCCAATAGTCACTGCAATTTGGCTAATTTCGGATGCAGAAATGCCCGCTTGTTTAAGCAGCATTTGAACTTTGTCGGCAAGGATTTCGGCATGGCCGCGCTCTAAAATTTCGAACCAAGAAAACTGCTTTGCCGCGCCGTCAAGCCCGAGCAAAGCAACACTACAAGCTTTGGTGCAAGTGTCTAGGGTAAGCTGATAGCCCATGTTTGCTTAACCTTAAACTGATTGTTCAACAGAAACCACTTCGGGAATAAAATGCCGTAATAGGTTTTCGATGCCGCTTTTTAGCGTCATTGTAGAGCTTGGGCAACCTGCACAAGCGCCTTTCATGCGCAAATAAACGATGCCTTCTTTAAAGCCTTTAAATACAATATCGCCACCATCTTGTGCCACTGCGGGGCGGATGCGGGTGTCAATTAGGTCTTTAATGGCTAAAACCAAATCTTTATCACCTTCTTCAAAAAACTCTTCTTCATCTAAGCTGGCTTCGGCATTTTCTAGCAAAACTGGCATATTTGCCATGAAATGATCCATAATCGCGCTGATAACGGCGGGTTTTAAGTTGGCCCATATTTCATCTGCTTGTTTGGTGATGGTAATAAAATCACTGCCTAAAAAAACCGTCTTAACGCCATTAATAACAAATAAGCGTTGGGCAATTGGCGCATATTCAGCTTCGGCATCGGAGTTAAACTCCAATGGTTCTATGGGTGAAATAACCTTACCCGGTATAAATTTTAATGTTTCGGGGTTCGGTGTTTGCTCTGTTTGAATGAACATAATTTTATCTACCTTAACTTTAAAGACACGCCTTGGCTTTTTGGAAGCTCAGTTATAGCCTATAATAGAAAGCATAATCAATATAAATCAGCAAATTGTCAGCTAAGTGCTGCAATATCCTCATCCGTTAGATTGCCAGGCACTAATGTTACCGGAATTGGAAAAGTCTCAGAAGCGCTGTTTGCCAATGATGCAACTAGGGGGCCAGGGCCGCCGCCTTCTACTGCACTACCAAGCACCAATATAGAAATTGCAGGGTCTTGCTTAATTAGATCGATTATTTCATCAAGCTTATTACCTTGTTTAATGACAATTTCTGGCATTAATTCTATAGCTTCATCGACATCGGCAAGCACGCTACGCATTAATGTTTCAGCATTTTCATATGCTTCATCGCGCATAATCGCTTCAACCCCAAGCCAATGTTGAAAGTCGGCATTGCCGACCACATGTAAAATGGTTAAAAGACCACCAGAATGCACCGCACGGGATGCTGCATATTTCAAAGAAACACGGCATTCTTGTGTATCGTCAATAACCACTAAAAATTTGCGTTTTTTTTCCATATATTCTTCGCCCTTTAATATAATTCACATTGCATGCTGACATTTATTATAAAAAAGCGCAAGCCTTGCTTAAACTTCTCAAGCATTGGTTTGTGGCATTATACCATAAAACCGACGATTTTTTTAACATCTTTTACCAATGGCTCGGCAAGGGCGCGGGCTTTATCTGCGCCATCTTTTAATATCGTGTCAATATGGGCTTCATCTTTGATCAGCCTGTTCATTTCATCACCAATAGGGCCAATTTTGGTAACCGCAAGTTCGATAAGGGCGGCTTTGAATTCTCTAAATTGTTGCCCACCAAATTGGTTAAGCACTGCTTGGCTATCGCTGTTATCTAACGCGGCAAAAATACTAATAAGATTGCGCGCTTCGGGGCGCTCGGCCAAACCAGCCACTTCGCTTGGCAATGCTTCTGGGTCGGTTTTTGCTTTTTTAAGTTTTTTGGCCAATGTATCGCTATCATCATTCATATTAATCCGCGTCATATCGGACTCAGCTGATGAGCTCATTTTTTTTGTGCCATCTCGCAGGTTCATCACTCTTACAGGCGCACCGCCAAAGTCAATTAATGGCTCGGGCTGCGTAAAAAAGTCACTTTCAATACCCAGTTGTTGAATTTGCTCTGCATAATCATTGTTAAATTTTTGGGCAATATCGCGGCATAACTCTAAATGCTGTTTTTGATCATCGCCAACGGGTACGTGGGTGGCGTTATATAATAAAATATCGGCCGCCATAAGGTTTGGATATGCATATAGGCCGACCGACATGCGTTCAGAGTTTTTACCCGCTTTGTCTTTAAATTGGGTCATGCGGTTTAAC
The DNA here is from genome assembly GCA_013214985.1 of Hyphomicrobiales bacterium. Taxonomy (GTDB): domain Bacteria; phylum Pseudomonadota; class Alphaproteobacteria; order Rhizobiales; family OSC116; genus OCS116. Next base: position 963 of record JABSRY010000108.1, on the reverse strand, counting down.
CAGCCAAGGCGTGCCACACAATTAAAAATCCAACCAAGTTCGGCATGTTGTGAAACTCTTGATTGGTTAAATACGATGCTCTTTGTTGGGTCAATACCCGATGCCAAATATGCGGCGGTTACTTCTAGTGTGCGGGCGCGTAAAATTTTGGGGTCTTGCGCCACGGTAATGGCGTGCATATCCACCACGCAATAGATATTTTCATAGCTATCATCTTCTTGCAATGTGACAAATTTTTGAATGGCACCTAAATAATTACCTAAATGTAATTTCCCAGACGGTTGAATGCCCGAAAATACGCGTTTTGTAAATTTACTCATGATGATTCCCCAATATATTAAGCGAATGAAGCAGCTGCTTTTATCGGTCAAATTTTAACTAATTTCAAGATATTTGTGAATTATTTTTTACGCTTCACAAAGCCCTTCATTTCACTAAAGGTTAAAGCGCCCGTTAAATGCAAAAATAAGCCATAAACTACCGCGCCTTCTGCGACGATTAAAAACATTAAACCACCGCGCAACAAATCATTATTATCGGGGGTTAACCACGGTGCGATATAGGCACTAGTGTAATAAACGCACGCGCCCATTAGCACGCTTGCAACGCATATCATCGGCAAAGTTTTAGCCGATTTTGCATCTAGTTTAAACTTACCACGCATATAAAGCGTTGTGGCTAGCATGATGACATTAAGCCAAGCGGCAATAGAGGTGGCAAATGCAATGCCGACATGTTGCCAATATTGTGCAAAAATTATCGCCAATATGGTATTGGTAACGATAGAAATAATGCCATAATACATAGGTGTTTTAGTGTCGTGATTGGCAAAATAGCCTGGTGAAAATACTTTTACCGCCACAAAGGCGGGCAGGCCAAGTGCAAATGCGCGTAATACAATGGCAGTTTGAGCCGTTGCGTCGCCATCAAACCGCCCCCGTTCAAACAATACCGAAACCACAG
>JABSRY010000107.1 GCA_013214985.1 Hyphomicrobiales bacterium | reverse complement strand
TGTGCTATACCTGTTTATGTGAAAAGCGGTAATGCTAGAGTTGTTTTTAATGCACATGCAACTGATCGTAAAAATTTGATTACTTGTGGTAAACGATTAAAAGCAGTGGTCGGTTGGTATGTTAAAAGAGATAATTCGGTAAAACTGACTAAACTATAAGTCAGTAATATAGTAATTCAACATAGCACGCGGTCGAGGGTAAAACCTTGACCGCCTTTTTTTGTGTCACTTTAAATGCCGGACTACAAAACCTCTTTGGCCATTAACTCAAACCAAGTTATCATTTTTCTATATGGAACGGGGCCATAACTTATTCTTGAAACTCCTAATTTTGTTAAAATTTTATTTTCTGGCACATGAGGCAAAGCAATAATATTAATAGGGATTGGACTTGCAAGGCAAAGACGTTCAATTAGCCGCTCATCGGCAAGTCCGGGAGCAAAAAACCCATCTGCCCCAGCTTGTTCGTATGCTTTTGAACGCTCAATCGCAGCGTTTAACAATAACTCATTATGTGCTTCAGGTGCAGTTTTTAAAAACAAGTCAGTTCGGGAGTTCAAAAAAATGTCAATTTTTGCAGCCCTACGTGCAGCAGAAATTCTTTTACTTTGAACTGAAATATCATACAATTCAGTTGCCCCAACAATCTGATCTTCAAAGTTAAAACCAATTGCGCCTGCTTCAACTGCACGTATTACTGTTTCAGCAACTATTTCAACATCTTTACCATAGCCTCCTTCTAAATCTACAGTTAGAGGTAAATTTGTTGCTAAAGAAATACGTTCAATATTTGCTATAACTAAATCTAAAGGAATAACTTCTCCATCAACAAAGCCATTTGCAAATGCCACGGGCGCACTGCCTGTCGCTATTGCCTTTGCACCAGATTTTTCGACAGCCTTTGCTGTTCCTGCATCCCATATATTAAACAATATAAGTGGCTTGCCTTTTACATGTAATTTTTTAAATTGCTGAGCTTTATTCATTATTGTTACCTTTCTATTTTTAAAAATTATACTCATTGATCTATATCAGTTCAAATGGACAAATTGCCATAGAATTTATTATAGAGCAACTTAAAGCTTGTGCTGAAAGACAATAGCTAGATTAATATACCGAGGTTGATACATTAAAATTTGAATAGAAATAATTTAGTGAATATTTTGAACCCCTTTATTACCCAACTTGTCTTTTTTCGACCGACATCGTTGGTAAGAAATCTACAAGTGCTTCCGTTTTCTCAGCCTACATATGAGGTTTACAAAACGGAAATTATAAAATTCAAGTTGATTTTGAAATAAATATACGTGGTATCAAGCTATATGTCGCAAATACGTGAACAAATTAAGAACAGTGTAATACTGTTACTTCCCAAGCTTTTCCCAAGTTTTACATGCATGTTTACGACTTGTTCACGCAATGATCTACATTATCAACTTTTTGATGAGAACAAAATTCAACATGTAACTTATTGAAATATATAGTAAATTCTGGTGCCGCAGGAGAGAATCGAACTCTCGACCTCACCCTTACCAAGGGTGCGCTCTGCCACTGAGCCACTGCGGCAATTGCTTTGCCAATATATATTATTAATATATCTTTTTAAAATTGGCGAAAATTGCTTGCCGATAATTGCCACAGCAGAAATTAAAGCGCAAGTGGTTTTTGCTTTGTTTACACATTTTACACATCTCTGGGTTGGTTTAGTGCCAAACTAAGCTATTTATGCCGCTATAATTTGGTGAATTTTGATAAAATTTGATGAATATCTTACCAATTTGACTTGATTTTATGTGATTACCTGACAATTTATAGACAAATTACATTAGGGGACGATATGTTAAACTTTAAGCAAATTAATTTATTTACGACACTCATTGCATTGACTTTGTTTTTAGTCTTATTGTTTGTGCCTGAATTTATATATTTTATATTTCAAATAGATAGCAGTGAAACCGCTAATTTTATGTCTCGAAGGGCGAGTTTTTTATTTTTGGGTATTGCAGCATTATTATTTTTTAGCAAAAATATTTTAGAAATTGAATTTCAAAAACCGATTATATTATGCCTTGCAGTATCTATGCTTGGTTTGGCGACTTTGGGTTTATTTGAGTTTTTACGTGGATTTACTGGGATTGGGATTTTTGCGGCTATTGCTGCCGAGCTTTTTATTGCCATAAATTACCTATTATTGCTTAAAAAAACACCCTAATGACTCGCTATACTTGCAATTGGCATTGATTCATTTTAAATATTCTATTCAGGATAGGATTTAGAATGACTGAAGAAAAAGAAAACACCAAGCAAACTAAAGCGCAAGCACGTGATACGCGGTTGCAACAAGCGTTGCGAGATAATTTGCGCCGTCGTAAAACTCAAGTTCAGCAGCGGATGAATGTTGAAGATAAAAATGCGCCATTGCCAAGGGATGGCAAAATTGGTGTGGCGAAACTTAAGTCTGATTAAACCATAAAATAATCTACTTGTTGGCACATTTTTGCCATATCATTAACGCTTTATCATTTTGTTCAGATTACAAACAAATACAAGAATTTAAATTTAGGAAAATTAATGGATAGTATTAAAATTACAGGTGGCAAACAGCTACATGGTGAAATTCCAATCTCTGGTGCTAAAAACGCTGCTCTTCCTTTAATTATTGCCAGCCTTTTAACTGACGAAACGCTAACCCTGCGCAACGTACCGCGCCTTGCTGACGTGAGCATGTTGTTTAGAATTATTGCCAACCATGGTGTTGACCAAAGTTTTGATGGCAAACGCACGGGCAACTCTGACATTGGTGGGCAAACCGTGCATATTACGGCGCGCGAAATTGTAGACACCACCGCGCCTTATGAACTTGTTTCTAAAATGCGGGCGAGCTTTTGGGTGCTTGGGCCTATTCTTGGCCGATGTGGTTATGCTAAGGTTTCGTTACCTGGCGGTTGCGCCATTGGTACACGGCCTGTAGATTTGCATTTGGAAGGGTTTAAAGCCCTTGGTGCTGAAATTACCTTAGAAGATGGTTATGTGATTGCCAAAGCGCCTGGTGGGCGGCTTAAAGGTGGCAAAATAACCTTTAGTTTTGCATCGGTTGGCGCTACTCATAATGTTTTAATGGCGGCTGTATTGGCTGACGGCGAAACGATTATTGATAATGCTGCACGTGAGCCTGAAATTGGCGATTTGGCAAGTTGTTTAAACAAAATGGGTGCACAAATTACAGGCATCGGCACATCCACTTTGACTATTCAGGGTGTTAAAAAGCTGCATGGTACAACCCATACTGTATTGCCAGACCGTATTGAAACTGGCACTTATGCAATTGCCGTTGCGATGGCGGGTGGTGACGTGACCTTAACCAACACATCGGCTGATTTACTGCCCGTATTTTTGGATAAGTTAAAAGAAACTGGCGCGACCATTACCGAAGTACCCAATGGCATACGGGTGCAAAAAGACCCTAGCAAGCCTATTATGCCCGTTGATATTACCACTCAAGTTTACCCTGGGTTTCCGACTGATTTACAAGCGCAATTTATGGCCTTAATGACATTGGCCGATGGTGCATGTTTTGTGCGTGAAACAATTTTTGAAAACCGTTTTATGCATGTGCAAGAATTAGCCAGAATGGGCACAAACATTACCCTAAACGGCGATACTGCAAAAATAACTGGCGTTAAAAAACTAAATGGTGCGCAGGTTATGGCGACAGACTTAAGAGCGTCTGCATCGTTAATTATTGCGGGTTTGGTGGCAGAGGGCGACACCGTAATTAACCGTGTTTACCATCTTGACCGTGGGTTTGAGCATTTAGAAAATAAATTTGGGGGTTGTGGTGCGTTGGTTGAGCGCCTATCTGAATAGAGAGACATATTTTATGTTTTTTTAAAATTTGATAATTGGAGCTTGAAAATGAACAATTTAAAATTGGTTGGAATGGATGCTGAAGATCTTGAAGTGATCTCATCCCATATTCAAGATGCAATATTATTTGTGCGTGATATTGATTATAGCACACAAAGCCACCAGCTGAATTTAGCCATTAACCGCCCGCATAATGAAAGTTATGACGGCACAAACCGCGTTACACGCTCGCATGCTGGTCTAGTATTCTCTCATATTGATAAAATGCAAGTGCAGAATATTAACAAAGGCAATGCTGAACAAATTTTAAGCTTATTGAATATTGAGTTTAATATGCGTGAAGAACCTGCTGGCACCGTTCAGTTGAATTTTGCTGATAATGTAACCATTAAGCTTGATGTTAACTGCCTTGAGGTGCATTTAGCCGATATTGGCGAAGAATGGGTAAGCGACGTAAAGAGCAATCATAATTTATAGATTGGTAGTAGTGGAATGAGGCTGAAAGAGATTTTTTGCTTCGTTCTATTATATTTAAGGTGGGGGTTTAGCAATCAAGGCTTTATCTTTTTAGGCTGCCGCGCTAAAAGTTACTTATAGAAAGCCTATATGGCTATTTGTTGTTTTTTGGAGCGCCCTATGACTTTATTTTTAAACTGGAATGATGATGCGTTTAGTCAGAAATTCAAAAGCCTAATTGCCGAAAAAAAAGAAAATAGCCATGATGTCAATAAAACGGTTGCTGACATATTACATGCTGTAAAAACCAATGGTGACGCCGCCTTGGTTGAATATTCTGCTAAATTTGACAAGTTAAACATTACACCTGACCAGTTTTTAATTAGCCAAGCGCGCATTGATGCAGCGATAGATGAATGTGACCCGAAAATAGTTGAGGCACTGCGGTTTGCCCATAAGCGCATTAGCGATTATCATGCACGGCAACAACCAGAAGACGACTTATATGAAGATGAACAAGGCATAACTTTGGGGCATCGGTGGAACGCGGTTGATAGTGTGTGCCTTTATGTACCTGGTGGATTGGCCAGCTACCCAAGCAGTGTTTTGATGAACGCTGCCCCTGCAAAAGTAGCTGGCGTTAAGCGCATTGTAATGACCGTACCTACACCAAATGGTGTCTTAAACCCGCTCGTACTTGCTGCTGCCAAAATTGCCGAAGTGGATGAAGTATATTGCCTTGGCGGCGCACAGGCGGTTGGTGCATTTGCTTATGGTACGGATAGCATTGAGCCTGTTTCTAAAATTGTGGGCCCTGGCAATGCTTATGTTGCTGCGGCTAAACGCCAAGTTTTTGGTATTGTTGGCATTGACATGATTGCGGGGCCTTCTGAAATTTTAGTATTGGCAGATAGTGAAAACCACCCTAATTGGATTGCCGCGGATTTATTAGCCCAAGCCGAGCATGATACATCTGCTCAGTCTATTCTTATTATAGTTGAAGAGGCGTTTGGTAAAAAGGTAGTAACTGCAATTGAAAAAGAACTGGCTATTAACCCACGCCACGAAATTGCCCGCAAAAGTTGGGAAGATAATGGCGCCATTATTGTGGCTAAAGACTGGGCGCATGCGGCAGAGCTTGCTAACATTATAGCCCCTGAGCATTTGGAGCTTGCTATTGAAGAGCCAGAAGCGATGTTTGACATGATTGAGCATTGTGGTGCTGTATTTTTAGGGCGATATACGCCAGAGGCTGTTGGCGACTATGTGGGCGGCCCTAACCATGTATTGCCAACTGCAAAAAGTGCGCGATTTAGCTCTGGTCTAAACATTTTAGATTTTATGAAACGTAGCTCTATACTAAAATGTAGTGCCGAGGGGCTTGACAAGATTGGCCCTGCTGGTGTTATTCTAGGCCATGCTGAAGGTTTGTTTGGCCATGCACGCTCTATAGAATTGCGTTTAAACATTAATGACAACAAATAATAATTAGAAATAAAATATGACTGATACCGCGTTACAAACGAATAATAAGATTAATGACATTGTTTTAAATGAAGAAAATATTACCCAAATTTCGCCTGAAATTACTTATGAACGTAAAGCAGCGATTACCGATTTATTAGCTGAAAACAGCTTTACGCCGTTGCGCACTATTAATGACATTGAAGCGAAAGGCCCATTTAAACTGGTTTTAGACATACAACGCGGCAAGCTAATTTTTGACATCCGCAACCAAGCGGATGAGCCGATTATGTTGCATATACTTTCATTATCGCCTTTTAGGTTAATTATGAAAGATTATTTTTTGATTTGTGAGCGCCATCATGAGGCTATGAAGGGTGCAAACCCACAACAGATTGAGGCCATAGACATGGGGCGTCGGGGCTTACACAATGAAGGCAGCACATTGCTGAGTGAACGGCTTGAAGGTAAAATTAAGGTTGATTTTGACACTGCAAGAAGACTATATACTCTAGTCTGCGCATTGCATTGGAAGGGCTAATATATGGGAGAAAATAACATTTCAAACATTATTGCTGAACAAGATAAGGCGGCAAATACTAAGCAAAATTTGCCTTCATCTATTTTGTTTTTATGCACACAGAATGCTGTTAGATCGCCCATGGCTGCGGCTTTATTGAAGAAATTTACCCGTAATAATATTTTTATTCAAAGTGCGGGCATTGCTACTAAAGACATTGATGGCTTTGCGGTTTCGGTTTTAAAAGAAGTTGATATTGATATATCTGACCATGTTTCATTGTCTATTGAAAATGTTGCTATTTCTTCTTTTGATTTGGTGGTCTGTTTTTCGGAAATGGCCAGAAACAGTGCCGAAGAAATTTGCAGGGCTGTTGCTACCGAACTTGAATTTTGGCCAGTTTATGACCCCGTAAACCAAACCGAAAAGCGAACTGATCAACTTGAACATTACCGTAAATTACGCGTTCAGCTTGATGAATTATTGAATAAAAATTTCAACATTAAATAGCTTCTATTTTAGATAAATGACGTTTTGCACTATACATTTGCGGCATTTAGCGATAAATGAAAGCATAATATTTTTATTCTAATTTTATTAGACAAAAATTTGATGTGATTTATGCACGTATATTTGCATAAATACCCTATGAGGAAAATATGGCTAAAGAAGAACTACTTGAATTTGAAGGCACTATTGTTGAGCTGTTACCTAATGCGACTTTTCGTGTTAAACTAGAAAATGACCATGAAATTATTGGGCATACTGCTGGTAAAATGCGTAAAAACCGTATTCGTGTTTTAGCGGGTGATAAAGTTATGGTTGAAATGACACCTTATGACCTGACTAAGGGTCGCATTACATATCGCTTTAAATAAAGTTTCATTAAAGGCGACATGATGGGCGATGTGTTAAGCAAAAATATAACAAAATTAATGCTGGCCAGTGGCTCGCCACGGCGTGTTGAGTTATTAGCTCAGATTGGCATTAAACCCGATTATATTAAGCCTGTCGACTTAGACGAAACGCCGCTTAAAACTGAAATTCCTAGAGAATTGGCAAAACGCTTGGCGCGCCAAAAGGCCGAACGTTGCGTGACATTATTGCATGCCGATGATGCGTTTAAGCACGATCTGCCGAACATATTAGCCAGTGAT
>JABSRY010000106.1 GCA_013214985.1 Hyphomicrobiales bacterium | reverse complement strand
AGCTTACCATGGATCGAAAGCCCTCGTTGAGAGCTTTCGATCGGCGCTAAGCTCGTCAAAAACGGTGCAGTACACGATGATGATGATTTGCTCTCATTGTGATTCATCATCATTGTACCTCACTCGGATGCTCCTGAGTTGTATGATATAGTTTGAAAAACAATTCAAAATCACAAAAAAAATTGAAATTAATTTATCCTCCGATACACCCGTAGGCATTTCAAAAACAATGGGACTTGCGCAAATCTCATTTTCTGAAGCGTTAGATGAACTCAAGCCTGATCTCATTTTAATTCTGGGTGATAGATATGAAATTATTTCTGCCATTATGGCCGCATTAATCATTGGCATCCCAATTGCGCACCTAAATGGTGGCGAATTAACTGAGGGCTTAATAGATGAAGCCATTCGACATAGCCTTACAAAAATGAGTCACCTGCATTTTGTAGCGACAGAAACCTATCGAAATCGAGTCATTCAATTGGGCGAACAACCTAAAAATGTATTTAACGTCGGAGAGGCTGGTTTAGACAATATATTCAATCTAGATTTACTGAGTAAGGATGATTTTGAAGCCTCAATTGGTATGACGCTTGATAAACGAAATATTTTAGTAACTTACCACCCGGTTACCCTTGATTACAATAATTCGGAGCAGCATTTCAATGAAATATTATCATCTTTAGATAAATTAGAAGGTACAAAAATTATCTTCACCAAAGCCAATAGTGACACTGGAGGGCGTATCATAAATAAAATGATTGATGATTATGTCAAGAAAAATGCACATAAATCAGTTTGTTTTACATCTTTGGGACAATTGCGGTATTTGAGTGCCCTCCAATACATTGATGCCATTGTTGGCAATAGTAGCAGTGGATTAGTTGAGGCTCCTAGTTTTAAAATTGGGACTATAAACATCGGAGACCGTCAAAAAGGCCGCATTCAAGCTATCAGCGTTATCAATTGCACACCAAAAACCCCAAATGTAGATGTAGCTTTAGACAAGCTTTATTCAGTCGAATTTCAAAATCAATTGGCCAAAACCATTAATCCATATGGTACTGGTGGTTCAAGCGAAAAAATCATATCGATTATTAAAGATATTGATTTGAAAAAACTAATCCCCAAGGCGTTTTATGATATAGAGGTCAAGTTATGAAAATATTCTTCATTGGATCGGTAGAATTCTCTTTATTGGCTTTAAAAAAAATAATTGGTTTGGATGTCGAAGTTGTGGGGGCCTGTATCAAACAGGCATCGCCGTTCAATTCAGACTTTGCCGATCTAACCCCATTATGCAAAGAAAATAACATCCCTTATCAATATGTCGAAAATATAAATTCAGCAGACACACTCACTTGGATAAAATCGCTAAAGCCAGATATAATATGTTGTTTTGGTTGGTCATATTTGATTAAGCAAGAGTTACTTAACATACCATCAATCGGGGTTATTGGTTTTCATCCCACGGCATTGCCACAAAATAGGGGACGCCACCCGGTGATCTGGGCACTCGCTCTAGGCTTAGAAAAAACCGCATCAACATTTTTCTTTATGGACAAAGGCGCAGATAGTGGTGACATCCTTTCCCAAGAGGCGATTACAATTGACCCTCAAGATGATGCACGAGACTTGTATGATAAAATAACCGAAATGGGCCTTCTACAAATTGAAAAGTTCATTCCAACTTTAAACGATAGCAGCTATAAACGCATTGTTCAAGATTCATCGCAAGCAAACACTTGGCGAAAAAGAGGGCAAAAAGATGGTGTAATTGATTTCAGATTATCGAGCCAATCTATATATAATTTAATAAGAGCTTTAACAAAACCATATGTTGGTGCACATCTAGTATATAAAGACAAAAATATAATTATATGGAAGAGTGAAATTATTGTTTACCAAAATAAAAACATAGAGGCCGGAAAAGTATTAAATATAGAGGGTAATACAATTACAATTAAAACTGGCGACTCAGCCATTCGCTTTCTAAAGCATAATTTCACCACATTACCCAAAAAAGGGGAATATCTATGAATAAAATTTTATGCATTGCCCTACACCCCGATGATGAGACCCTCGGCTGTGGCGGCACCTTACTAAAACACAAAGCCAATGGTGACGAAATCCATTGGCTGATTTGCACCGAAAGTGACCCTGAGCAAGAGTTTTTTAAAATCAGAGAAGCTGAAATTGAACGAATTATAGATTTATATGATTTTGACAGCACGATTAAACTCAAACTAAGAACCATTCATGTTGATGAATACACAATGTCTGAACTGGTGTCAAAGGTTTCGGCTGTCATCAATTCCATCGAACCAAACATATTATATTTGCCTTTCAAAGGTGATGTGCATTCCGATCATAGAAAAATGTTTGAAGCGGCATATGCATGTACAAAATCATTCAGATACCCGTTCATTGAAAAAATATACATGATGGAGACACTCAGTGAAACAGATTTCGCCTTAAGCACCAAAGAAGATAGTTTTATCCCCAATACCTTCACTGATATTAGTCCATATTTGGCCAAAAAGCTTGATATTATGAAAGTTTTTAAAAGTGAAATTGCGGAACATCCGTTTCCTCGTAGCTTAAGAAATATTGAAGCCCTCGCCACCTATCGAGGCGCTACAGCGGGCTGCGAATATGCCGAAAGCTTTATGCTACTTAAAGAAATAAACTAAACGATTGCTATACAGAATGCGACCCATTGGCGGCGAGTTAGAATTTAAAAAATCGGCTTTACAAAGCTACTTTACCGATTCTGGTCGCTCGTCATTACGCTTGTTTTTACGCTCACATGATCATAAAAACAAAACCTATCTATTGCCTAACTTTTTGTGTGAAATTATCGAAATTGTGTTCAAACAAGAACAGGTTGAATATAGTTTTTACTCTATAAATGACGACCTTTCGATAAATGCTAGTTCAGTTAACGCACAAGATTATGACGGCCTTTACATCATCAATTATTTCGGTGTTGAAGCTGATATTTCTACAATTGATCTTAAAGATAAAATATTGATTGAGGATGCCGTTTTCTCGTTCAACATAACCAACCCGCACAACGCCAAAAAATGGTTTGGCTTTAACAGCTATCGCAAAATTAGCAACCTGGCCTCGGGCAGTTTGGCTGTCAGCAATATGCCGATTGCCTCAAGCCTTATTAGCGCCGAAAGCGCACCTTTTGCGTCATTAAAGGCCGAAGCCAAACATATAAAGTATCAGTATATTCACCACAACCAGCATAGTGAAGTAAAATATTTGCAAAAACTTGAGCAAGCCGAACAAATGTTGGATGAGCAAACTCAAATATATAGGATGGATGCCACTGACACTGCTGCTTTGCTCACTCAGGATTTAAAACAAATTCAAACCTTGCGCAAACAACGCTTCGAACGTCTGTTAAATCTCTTTGGGCCACATCATTTAGGCAAAATACCTAGCGAATATTCGTTTTTTGTCATCAGTCTAAATAACCGTGACGATTTTCAAAAATTTATGTACGCTCAGAATGTTTTTCTGCCCGTTCATTGGCCAGCCGATGATAAAAAAGCTATAAATCAACATATCATTTCAATTCCCTTGTTTGAGGCTTATACAGATAAAGAGTTTGAGTTTCTGATAAAAAAAATAGAGGTAGCTTTGTGACTAACTATAAAAACATCATAATTAATCAACAATATACGATTAAACAAGCCATGCAGGCCATTGATGAAGGTGCTAAGAAATTTGTTTTGGTGATGGATGACAGTAACAAATTATTAGGCACATTAACCGATGGCGATATACGGCGCGGCCTGTTGAATAATTTATCGTTATCCGCTGTGGTTAAGGAGCTTATTAATTATGACCCCATCGTATTTAAACAAGGCTCAGACAATCACCTGATGATACAACGAGCCAAAGACAATGGAATTGTTGAAATCCCAGTCGTCAATAAAGACGGTTTATTATTGGGCTTTGAACCCATCGTCACCCCACAAATTGTTACAGTAAAAAGTAATAAAGTCGTGTTAATGGTCGGCGGCATGGGCACCCGTTTGCGTCCACTGACTAATGACATTCCCAAACCTATGTTGCAAGTGGGCGACCGACCTATCTTACAGACCATCATCGAGAGTTTTATAAAACACGGCTTTCATCAATTTCTACTGAGCGTCAGTTATAAATCTGAAGTCATAATCGATTATTTTGGCGACGGTACAAAATATGGGGTATCAATCGAGTATATTTATGAAGAAAAACGGATGGGCACTGCAGGTGCCTTAGGTCTTATGCGCGATCATTTAACTAAAGATTTTTTTGTGATGAATGGTGATCTTTTGACCAATGTCAATTTTGATCATATGTTTAAATTTCATCAACTAGGCAATTCATCTGCCACTATGGGCGTGCGAGAATATGACTATCAGGTGCCTTATGGTGTGGTTAAAGTTGATGATAATCAAATTATTGGCATAGAAGAAAAGCCCATTCAACAATTTTATGTAAATGGAGGTGTTTATGTTCTGCATCATAAAATGCTTGATCTAGTACCACATGACGCTTATTTCGACATGCCTACCTTGTTCGAAAAGGCCATAGAAAAAAAACGAAAATGCGTGGCTTACCCGATCAGACAATATTGGTTGGACATTGGTCGGTTGGAAGAGTTTGAAAAGGCCAATAATGAATACTCAGGTGTATTCTTATAAAGGGATTGCGAGATGATTAAAGATAAGAAGATACTGGCCATCATCCTGGCTCGTGGCGGTAGTAAACGCCTTCCACGCAAGAATGTTTTACCGTTGAATGGCAAGCCGTTGATCAATTACAGTATCGTGGCAGCGCTCAATTGTAATTATATTGATGCTACTTTGGTTAGCTCGGATGATGATGAGGTGTTAGAAATTTCTGAGGCCGCGGGCGCCGACATAATCAAGCGCCCGGTGGAATTGGCGACCGATACATCAAACTCATTCGATGCCATTAAACATGCAATTGAAAACTACGCAAAGTTTGATTATATTGTTTTACTGCAACCGACATCCCCCCTGCGTACCAGCCAACATATCAGCCAAGCCATAGAACTTTTGGTGCAAAAGCAAGCCGATGCCATCATCTCCGTTTGTCAGACTGAACACAGCCCTTTATGGTCAAATGTCTTGCCAAAAAACCACAGCATGACTAATTTCATTGCCGATGAAATTTCAAATACCAGAAGCCAAGACTTACCAACCTATTACCGCCTAAATGGAGCCATATATATTTATAATGTCAAACAATTATTGGCGCAAGAAACTCTGCTCATTAGTAAAAATATTTTTGCTTATGTTATGGACATCGCTTCATCGGTCGATATAGACACCAAGATTGATTTTGATTATGTCGAGTTCTTAATGTCTCGCAAGGGTTAATGGCCTGCAGTCATTGAACCAAAAAAGCTGTATGAGCTGAAAAACAACAAGACAGGCAAGCTAAAGGAGAGTACCAAAAAGTGTGGGGCATATTTTTATTGTTTAGGGCTAAATGGTGTGTCATTTATAGCGTATGTCAGAACATGTGCAGACCTTACCAGTCATTCAACTAAAAATCCGTTTATTGGGTATCAGTCCCATGATTTGGCGACGAATTTTGGTACCGAGTAAAATTTCATTAAAATCATTACATGGTGTTATTCAGGTCGCAATGGGTTGGGAAGGGCATCATTTATATCAATATAATATCTATGGCGTGCATTATGGATCATTCGATCTTTGCATTAGCTCGCCAGAAGTGGCCATTGAAAGTTTTCAGCTTTCTGTAAATGATCGAATTTCATATATTTATGATATGGGCGATTGGTGGGAACATGAACTGCGTATTGAGAAATATCTAAATATTGATAATCGTAGAAACTATCCTGTTTGTATCGGAGGCTCTGGTGCCTGCCCACCAGAAGATTGTGGCGGTCCTGACGGATTTTTAATGCGCCGCGATGAAGCGACTGGTTATGATGCTTATCAAGATACAGAGGTTATTGCCGATTTTATTGAAGAAGTAATTAGAACGGATACATTTGAGAATATTCAAGATGAGGATCAGCGTTGGAATATTGAGCGGGCTTTAGAACGCAGTCAATCCAGATTGGCATTTTTGGATAATAAATTTTCACGAAGGAAGATTAATCAGGCATTTAAAGATAATGATCATGAAATTATGATGCATCAACAAATGTGGTAATGGTTTGAATATTGTTTGAAACCAAGTTTAAAAAAACCACCGTTATTCTGAACTGCCACTAATATTTATATATGTTGCTACCTTCCAATAAACATAGTATATAAAACTGGTCTATAAAAACAAAGTATATTTTTAGAAGGAACAACGAGTTTGTTAAACTTTTTATGATTTTTGGCTATACCCGCGTTTCGACCAGTGATCAAAAACCAGACTTACAACTTGATCAACTTAAAAAAGAAGGTTGTGATGAGATTTTTCAAGAAGTCGCTAGTGGTGTCAAAAAAGATCGACCCGTTCTTGAAATGCTAATTCATAAAGTTCGTGCTGGCGATGTGATTATTGTTTGGAAATTAGATCGCTTAGGTCGTTCACTTAGGCATTTGGTTGATCTCATTAATATTTTAATGGAAAAAGGTGTTGGATTAAAAAGTTTACAGGATCCTATTGACACTACAAACGCTCAAGGAAGACTGGTTTTTAATATATTTGCATCTCTTGCTGAGTTTGAACGTGATTTAATAATAGAAAGAACGCAAGCGGGTCTTACTGCTGCGCGTATTCGTGGCCGTACTGGTGGCCGGCCGAAAGGATTGAATGAAGTTGCTACCAAGAAGGCAATTGCTGCGGCAGCATTATATATTCAAGGTGATTTAAGCGTTATGGAAATAGCCGATAATCTGAATATTAGCAAAGCAACATTATATAGTTATTTACGTCATCAAAATGTAAAAGTAGGCAGTTATAAAACCAAGTAAATCCATAAACACAGAATTTGGAGGGTAATATTGTTTTGATTTTTTCTCTGACAAAATATTAAAACTAAATTGGAGAATATGATGCAAATTGAGATCTGTTTAAAGATTACGACGGATGACGGTATCATTCAGGACAATGAAATTATCACTTTGTGTAAACCCCATGACCAATTGGACAGGCTTGGTTTATCTATAATTGAAGCCAAAACCATTATGGCAAAATTACAGGAAACTATTGTAACGCTTCAAGCTGAGAGCTTCTCTGCAGAACGATCAATATGTTTATGTTGTAATCGAAAACTTCGCAAGAAGGGTTTTGCAAAAACTAGATTTCGTACTGTTTTTGGAAATATCTCTATTACTAGCCCTCGATTTTATTATTGTTCTTGTGTGCAAAGCAATGTTTTGACATTTAGTCCGCTTAGCGAATGTAAACGGCAATGCAAAACTAGTCCACAGAGGCGGTAATGTTTTATTACTGCGGGCGGAGTAAAACTCTGCCACTT
>JABSRY010000105.1 GCA_013214985.1 Hyphomicrobiales bacterium | reverse complement strand
AACATCAAAAACTACTGGTGGAAGGCAATGGTTCATATGAACGAAAATATTGTTGGATTAGATGCTGCGATTTTTATGCATCCCGAAACTTGGAAGGCTTCTGGTCACGTTGATGCATTTAATGATCCTTTAATTGATAATAAAGATTCTAATAAAAGATATAGAGCGGATGTCTTAATTGAAGAGTACGTAGAGAAAATCAGGTTAAAAACGGAGAAAGATGTTGCCAAAGGAATTAAGCGTTTTGGTGATGATTTTGATGAGGTTCAATTTAGAGCTACCAATCCGAATGTATTAAGAAATCAAACTAAGATTGATGACATTAATGCCCGCTTTAAAACGGCAATGGATGCTGATGATTTATCTGGCATTAAAATATTGGATTTGAGTCGAGTTTTGGCGGGCCCATGGGCTAGCCAAACTTTGGCCGATTTAGGTGCTGAAATTATTAAAATTGAAAAGCCAAATGGCGGTGACGACACCCGTAAATGGGGCCCGCCATATGTAAAAAATTCAAATGGTGATGAAGACCGCCGAATGTCGGCTTATTTTACCGCTGCTAACCGCGGTAAAATATCTGTTGCAATTGATATAGCCACGAAAAGTGGGCAGAGCAAAATTCATGAGCTGTTAGAAGATTGTGATATTTTGATTGAAAATTTTAAAGTGGATGGGCTAAAAAAATATGGCTTAGATTATTTGAGTTTGCAGAATAAATTTCCGAAATTAATATATTGCTCGATTACTGGCTTTGGACAAACGGGCCCTGATGCCCACAAATCTGGTTATGACTTTATGATTCAGGCCATGGGTGGGTTGATGAGTATTACGGGTGACCAAGAAAGTGGGCCGTTAAAGGTTGGAGTGGCTATAACCGACTTATTTACTGGCATGTATGCTGTAACAGCAATACAAGCGGCGATTATTGAACGCTATAAAAGTAATTTGGGACAACATATAGATTTGTCTTTATTTGATTGCCAGCTTGCCATGCTTGCAAACCAAGCCACTAATTATTTAAACTCTGGTGTATCGCCCCAGGGCATGGGTAATATGCACCCTAACATTGTGCCTTATCAATCTTTTCAATCTAGCGACGGGCATTTTATTATTGCGATTGGGAATGATAAACAATTTGGTGATTTTTGTAGTTTATTGGGCAAAGATTGGGCAAATGACCCATTATTTGAAACCAATGAATTACGGGTGAAAAATCGTGCTAAGCTTGCCCAACTAATTGAAGCCGAAACTCAACAAAAACCAACTGAATATTGGCTAGCACAATTAGCAAAATATAACGTGCCAGCGGGTAAAATCAACAATATTGAGCAAGCATTAAACGAGCCACAAGCCACTGCGCGAAACATGATTATTCACTCTAACCTAGATGATTTTGGTACGATTCCGATGGTTGGCACGCCTATAAAAATGTCTCGATCTAGAACGGGTGCGGCGCTTGCGCCGCCGTTACTTGCAAAAGAAGATAAGTTTGCCTGACAATTTTATTGATTATGCCCCATGAATTAATATATGACTTTAATTAGTAATATTTAAGTAGAGTGATTTAAGTTATGATTAGTAAATTTGACAACTATCAAGACTGGTTGAAATTTGATAGAGACCATTTATGGCATCCCTATACTTCGATGGTTGACCCATTACCTTGCTACCCTGTAGCAAGCGCCAAAGGTGTGCATATTAACCTTGCGGATGGCAATACGCTTATTGATGGCATGTCATCTTGGTGGAGTGCTATTCATGGCTATAACCACCCTAAGTTAAATCAGGCGCTCGTTGATCAAACTCAAAAAATGGCTCATGTCATGTTTGGTGGTTTTGCGCATCAACCCGCCAGCGAGCTTGGTAGCCGATTATTAGACATGACACCTGATATTTTTCAGTATGTTTTCCTTGCTGATTCTGGCTCTATTTCAATTGAAGTGGCATTAAAAATGGCGCTTCAATATTATAGATCCGCAGGAAAGTTAGACAAACAGAAGTTTTTAACCGTGCGGGGTGGTTATCATGGTGACCCATTCACCTGTATGTCGGTTGGTGACCCCGAAAATGGACAACATTATTTATTTCCGAGTACTATATCTACGCATTTGTTTGTACCGCGGCCTAATATTAAATTTTATGATGAGTGGGACGCAAGTGATATTAGCGAATTAAAATTATCTATCGAAAAAAATCATCGTGAGGTTGCTGCAATTATTATTGAACCGATTGTTCAAGGTGCTGGCGGCATGCATTTTTATCATCCTGAATATTTGCGCCAATTACGTGCTTTATGCGATGAATTTGATATTTTATTAATTTTTGATGAAATTGCTACGGGCTTTGGGCGCACAGGCAAACTATTTGCCATGGACCATGCGGGTATTACGCCTGATATATTTTGCGTCGGCAAAGCAATGACCGGCGGCATGATGACTTTGGCGGCAACCATTACCACTAAAAAAGTTGCGATGACCATTTCAAATGGCGATGTGCCTATATTAATGCATGGCCCTACATTTATGGGCAACCCCCTTGCCTGTGCTGTTGCATCTGCTAGTTTGGATATATTAATGGACAGTGGTGAAGGCGCTACATACCCAAAAGGTTGGCAGCATAATATTCAACGAATTGAAAATGGTTTACAGCAGTTAAAAGAAATTGCAGACCACCCTGCGGTTAATGACGTAAGAGTTTTAGGTGCTATTGGTGTTATTGAAATGAATGACCCAACTGATGTGGCTAAAATTCAACCTGAATTTATAGCAGAAGGTGTTTGGGTTAGGCCATTTGGTCGGTTAATATATATTATGCCGCAATATATTATTAGTGAAAATGAACTTAATTCACTATGTAATGCTATAAAAAAAGTTATCCTTAAAGTATATTGATAATATCAAGAATGAATACCATGAAAACGGAGATCTAAATGTCATTTTTAAAGAGAATATTTTGGCGTAAAAAACCTGAAGTTGACCCGAAGGATCTTTTACCCGCCATACTCGGTGAAGAAGATTATAAAGGGTACAAGATTCAGGCACTTGACCTTAAGCAAGAAAATGAAGCTTTATTGGCCGGCAAAATTATCAAAATAATTAACGGTGAAACGCGCGAACAAGACTTTATTAGAGCAGATCGAATGAATAACAAAGAGCAAGCACTCGACGCCGCTTTAAAGAAAGGTCGTCAAATTATAGATCAACAAGGTGATGCTTTATTTAGAACTTAACGTCGTCAAACTTAACATCATCAAATTCTACGCCAATAAAATTATTCATTCGCCATATTACTGTACATGGGCGCTCGGTTCTTATTGAAGTGATTTCTAACTGAAATTCGTTTCCAACATATCTTGCATTAGCGACTTCTAGTTTTGCACCCGTGGCCGATAAATTGAGAATAGTACCGTCGAATATACTCGATCGATCGTTGAAAATAATTTTACAGGCTTTTAGTGTTTTACTACGCGGTTTTGTTCTGTTTTCTAATCCCGCATAGGGTTGTTTTTTAACATTAAAGGTGCGTTGCAAAATATTGTTTTTAACACCTGGGACATTCAAATTTTGACGTTTACCGAACACATTATTATTGCGCATAGCGATCACCTTGTTTATTTCATATACAATTCACGAGTTCCATTATGCCAAAATATCGGCTTAAATTAAATCAAATATTATCTGCACGGTTAATGAATAATGAATTCAGTACTTTTGGACTTAGAAAACATAATTGAAATTGATATAAATTTGGCAAATTGAGCGCTTTGACCACCAACTCATAAATTATTTTTATGTGTGAAATAATTTTATTCGACAAACAAATATTCTATTTCATTTTGCATATCCATACTGTAACTTTGGAAATAAAATTATGAAGGATTGGTATATGAGTTTTGATAAAGTAATTAATAGAGTTGGCACCCACACCGCAAAATGGGACACGATGGAAAGCAACTTTGGGGTGAGCCCAAGTGAAGGTATTTCGATGTGGATTGCAGATATGGATTTTGCGCCGCCTCTATCTGTCACCAAATCCATTGAGAATATGCTTAAAAACCAAGTTCTTGGTTATTATGGAGACGATAAAAGCTATAAAAGCGCAATTATTGGTTGGATGAAACATAGACACAATTGGACAGTTGACCCTAATTGGATATTTACCGTACATGGCTTGGTGAATGGTGTTGCCTTATGCATTCAAACATACACCGAAGAGAATGACGGTATTATAATTTTTACACCTGTATATCATCAATTTGCAAAAACTATTTTGGCAAATAACCGTAAAATTGTTGAGTCTAATTTGGTCAATAACGATGGCCGATTTGAAATGGATTTAAATGCGCTAGAGACATCGTTAACGGGCGATGAAACTATGATGGTATTTTGCTCTCCTCATAACCCATGTGGTCGAGTTTGGACCAAAGATGAATTGCAACAGGTTCTAGAATTTTGCAAAAAGCACGATTTAATACTAGTGTCTGATGAAATTCATCATGATTTGGTTTTTGGCGACAACAAACATACTATAATGTCGCTTATTTCACCTTTAGATACCGACCTAATTATTATATTATCAGCAGCCACAAAAAGTTTTAACATCGCGGGTTGCTTAACTGGCAATGTTATTATTCAAGATGAAAATTTAAGGAAGCAATTTGCAAATACCCTCGCAGCAAACGCGATTGGTGGGCATGCCTTTGGCCATAATATGTGTGAAGCCGCCTATAAAGATGGTGAAGAATGGCTAAATACATGTGTAGATTATATTGCTGAAAATTGCCGAGTTTTTGATGAAATCGTTAATCAGATACCTGGGGTTACATCCATTAAATTGGAATCGACTTATTTAGCTTGGGTAGATTTTTCTAAAACGGGTATGAGCCGATCTGAAATTGTTAAGCGTGTTGGAAAAACTGCTAAAATTGCGGCCTCACCAGGTAGCCAATTTGGTAAGGTTGGTGAATTATTCATGCGGTTTAATTTGGCCTGTTCAAGGTCTGTCGTGATCGAAGCGGCTAACCGATTAAAAACGGCATTTTCTGATTTACAATAAAACTAAACTCATAGAAAATTTAGGCGACTTTGTTAACATTAGCGCCTAATCCGCTATTGCCAGTAGATTGGCTACTTCGAGCAACCGCAGCATCGATTTTGCGTTGTTGCGCTGCTCGGATTAGTCTGTCTATTGAGTCAAAGGACGCGTTGGTTTTTATGGCAAATATATTTGCTGTTTCTTGCATTCTGTTAATTGCATTTTGAGTATGAATCTTGTCACGTTTACGGCGTTCTTCTCTATATTTACGCATCTGAATAGATTTTTTACGACGTGATTCATTTATCTTACTAAAGCTAATTCTATTACTGCCGCCACCAACTCTCATATCACACCTCTTCACTATCGAATAGTAAACAAATATGGTAAATATATCATTAAATATATGATGTTTAACGCTGGCTACATAGATTTACGATTAGAGCATCGTTTTTACGACGAATTTCTGAGGCAATTTTATGCGCAACGTCTTGATCGGCTTCTGGGCAACGCAATGCAGCGTCTACAGCGCGGTGCTGTCCTTCTAAAATTGCTTTGATAACAGCACGTTCTACGATTCTTGAAACTTCATCTTCTTGTGTATCTGTTAATGTATCTTTTAACAGATGATTAATTTTATGCGCTGCTGCATCTGAAATTTGTTGAAATTTATCCATTTATATTTTTCTCCCTTTTATATAGAAAAGCTACGGGTTTAAAAGGCAGCTGTCAATCTACAAACTAAATTATGTATATACTATTTATGTTTAGCACGCCACATGAAGTAAGGAATAAGCCCAATAAGAATAAACAACCGCATGATATGGTGTGCTGCAACAAATGTCGGGTCAATATTCAAAAGCAAGGCCATCGCAATCATCGCTTCAACACCACCAGGTGCAAATGCAATTAGAATTTGTGCAAATGGTAAATCGATAACGTTATAGACACAAAAAGAAGCTATACCCGCTATAAGGAATGATAATAGAGAATAATAAGTACTTGGGATAATGATTTTTTTTTAATTCACTTAGTTTTACATCACTAAACCGAGTGCCTATCAAACTACCCATTATTATAAAACATGGTATGATAATCCAGGTGGGCAATACCCCTTCTACAACGCCAGTAATATGCGGCAAGGTTGAAGCAAGCATACCTGCAATTAGATATGCCGCGGGTAGCTTATATTTCTTTAAACCATAGCCTAAAATAGCGGCTAATATACCCAATATAATTATCCATTTAATATGCATAATTTGGGGTATAAAGTTATTCTCGGGCAAGCTCAGATCCATCCAAATTAGGATTGAAGGAATGAGCAATGTTAAAAACAGAATTCGAACAGACTGTATTAAAGCAATAACTTTTGTATCTGACTTTAAATCATCAGATAACGCGATAACAAAGCTTAAATGGCCAGGGGTGGACGCCAATATAGATGATTTTGCGCTAAAGTGAAAAAATCGACGCATCGACCATGCCCCCAAAAGCATTATTAAATACAAACTAATCGCTAAAATGATAAAGCTACTGGGCCATTGTTTTGCGGTTTCTATAACTTCTGGCGTTGCACTCGACCCCATCGACATTCCGATGAAAATGAAACTTACATCTCTTAATTTTGATGAAATTTGTAATTTGATACCCATTAAGCATGAAAATGTAACTGCGATTGCAGGCCCCATTAAAAAGGGAGCGGGAAAAGATAAATATAACGCAATTACACCGCCTACCGAGCCGATAAGCAGTGTTTTAAATAATATTATATAATCGGTAGCTTTCATTAACCATCTCAAACAATTTTATAATCCATATTAATAAGAAACCTGTTTGAAATCTGTCAAAACTTAGTCACTCAATAAATATTTACTCATTTCATCTGTATGTTTTACTTCAAAATCACTATCTTTTTTAATAATTAGATATACCGGAAGACTGTGCTTTTCTGCAAACTCATAGGCTTTTTTATCACCCATTACTAACATTGCAGTGGCTAATGCGTCTGCTCTTGCCGAGCTTTTATCTAGAACCGTTACGGAAGCCAATTTATGCATTATCGGTTTTTGGGTTTTTGGGTCTAAAACATGGCTAAAACGTTTATTATTAATTTCGAAATATTTGCGATAATCACCCGATGTGGCGATTGCCATATCGCTAATAATCAGCACTTGTTGATGGCTCGAAATATCGGTTATTGGTTTTTCTATTGCTAGGCGCCAATTAGCATCATTGCCATTTTTGCCCGAGGTTACCACTTCACCGGCCACCTCTACCATAAAATTGCATATGTTTTGGGTGTGCAAATATTCTGCTACTAAATCGGCACCATAGCCTTTTGCAATTGCGTTTAACGAAATCTTGCAATCTGCTAACTTCATAATTTTACGAGCTTGTTTGTCAAATTTTAAATGTTGATGACCCAAAGTAGAATTTAAGTCTAATATA
>JABSRY010000104.1 GCA_013214985.1 Hyphomicrobiales bacterium | reverse complement strand
AGGCAGATCGACACCCGCCTCGAACATTACACCCAACTTATATTGACCAATTGGATTGCCTTTAGCAGCAGTTTTTTCATAATAAGAAATTGATTTTTTGATGTCTTTCTCACCAAATCCGCCATCGGAATAATTACCTGCCAGAATATTCATCGCGCCAATATGATCTTGGTTGGCGGCCATTAAAAAATAACTCTCAGCTTGTTTGGTATTTTTTTCCACGCCCTTGCCTTCAAAAAAAGAGGTTGCACAATTGAATTGAGCTTCAACATCTTTTAAATCCGCAGCTTCACAAATAAACGTGTGTGCTTTGCTGTAATTTTGCAAAACACCGATGCCGTTATAATGTAATAAACCAAGGCGATTGAGTGCCTTTGGGCTGCCATCTTCACTGGCTTTTTTATAAAATTGAATGGCTTGTGGTAGATTAACAGGAATACCAAGCCCGGATTCGGACATTCTACCTAAATAAAAACCAGCTTCGCCATTGCCAGCTTTAAATTCTTCGACCAATAATTGGAGACCTTTTTTAGTTTCACCCTTGTCCAAAGCTTTTAGACTGTCATCTAACTTATCGGCATAGGCAATGAATGGCATTTGAAGGGCTAATATTATTAATGTTTTTACTATTTTTACTATTTTCATTTTTATATTCCATCTAATTAAAATTTTATAGTTGCGTTTATTTTATATTCTGGTGATTTGGATGCATTGATAACACCTCTAAAAAATACAGGTTTGGCAATTGAGGCCTCAAAACTAAAGTGCTTGTCTTCAAATTTCAGGCCAGCACCAATGGATGCCGCATAATATTTTTTTGAATTTGCAATGTCTTTACCCAAAGCAGCATCTGCAAATAAATAAGGCTCAAATTTTTCAAGAATTTTAGAAAGTTCGGGAGAGGATTTATTAGATAATTTAAACCCAACTTGGTGTTGACTAGTGATGCCTATATCAACATTCATGCCTGCTGACCCAGCACCTCGAACAGAACTACTACCGCCAAGATTCATTTGTTGCCCAGAATAAAGCGCATGAGGTGCCCATTGAACATTCCATTTAGAGCTTAATGTCGCGACATCTTTTATAACGTAGGTTAAGTCTGTATTTGCCGTCAGTAATGAGAATTGAGCGCGAGGTGTCGATATGGTTCGTATTGCAGGATCTCGTTGTGCACCCAACAAACTAAGACCTTTGGAAATCCCTAAATGTGTAGTCGCGCTGAATGCACCCGCTGTTTTAATGTGTTTTATACCAAATTTTGCAACTGTAAACCTTTGAGGCGTAAGGTGGACACTGTTAATATATCGATCCGACATTTTTTTAGCTATGCTAAAGTTCGCAATTATTTTATCATCAGGGCTTCTGAAAATTGTGTAATCCATATTGGCCGTTAAATCCCAACTTTGGCCAAACAATTCAGTTGTTGGGGTTAATACACTTAAATATTCAGAATAATCGGATGAAAATGTGAACTCTGCCCAAGCAATAGGCGCAGTAAAAGAGGTTCTTAAACTGTTGCTATTTTCGCCACCACCTAAAGTTAATTTCCAACCATCATTAAGCCCTAAAATGTTATCTAGCTCTAAAGTGATATCGTTGGATTTTGTGCTAATGCCTTTATAACGTGTATGATGGGTTCCTGCACTGATGCGCCAATTTTTTTCGGCGGTTGCCGAGACAACCACTTTTGAAGTGCCCGGCTTGTCACCAGGTTGTAATTTTATCGAAGCCTTCTTTGAGGGTCGCTTTTTAATATTATCAATGCCCTGCTGTAGTAATTCCATGTTCAGAACATCGCCACTTCTAATTGGAAATGCCGTTATGATCTGTCTTTTTACCAAAGGTTGGTTTTTACCAATTTCAATGCTTTCAATTTTACCAGCAACAATTTGAATTTTAAATATTTCAGACGAAAAATCTTGCTCAGGTATATAAGCTTGGGTCGTAATATATCCCTTATCGGCATATGATTTGTTCAAATGTCCCATGATTGATTTGATGAGTTGATTGCCCATGCATTTATAAGCAAATGGCAATATTATCTGTTCAATCTTTGAGGGTTCGAAGATAAGATCACCCGAAACATCGATTTGCTTAAATTTTAAACAAGTGCCTTTTTCGGGAATTAATTTAACATCAATATTATCATGCGTAACCACTGTGATTGATTGCTCCGATGCCAAAGCGACATTCGGCAAAACAGCAATTAAAATAGCACATGCAAAAAATGAATATTTAAGAGAATTTGCCACTTATGGTAAAAACCTCCATAAAATGCCAAGCTTGTATTTACCAACTGGGTTTTCTGCTGGAACCCGATAGATATCTTCGATTTTGTAATTTGAATTTAGTTCTTTACCCCAGGTAATAGAGCCTGCTGTTACTTTGATAGGAGAAGATGTTTCGATATTAACATTTCCCAAAGGCACTGTAATGTTGCCACCAAAGTCTTCTTCGTATAACCAAGCATGTTGGCCAAATAAATGGCGCAAACCACCTGGACGCTGTACAATTGTTGGTACACGTTTGGCAATTAATTCCACATCGGGGCTATCAATGTTAAAATCACCATAGGGGGTAATTTGCCCACCGTGATTTAAAAAAGATTTACTAGCCGTGATATTTATGTTTTTGGTTGCGTTGAGAGTACCGCCTAATAGCCTTATGTTAGAACTACCGGTAGAATTGCATACAAACACACCACAATTTCTGCTTATTTGGGCGTCACCTATGATCTCGGCCTCTGTTAAAAAGGTCTCACTTTGAGTTGTAATATCTCCATCATTGGCATTGATTTCACCACCAATATTCTCAATAGTTTTAGCGGTTAAAACTACATTATCGCCAATAATATAGCCAAGTTGATCATCTACCAAAGGCACACCATAACTAATGGTAAAACCACTTTCCTTACGCCTTGCCAGCCAAAATGTATACCAAAGCCGCTCTTTATAACGGCTATAGGATTGTTTAACGCCAGCATTTTCTGGACGCTCAATATTGGTAATATTTGAAATTTTATTACCAGCCTCTAAAATAGTGGTTTTATTAGAAATTATGCGGCCAGTATTATTAGTAATATTATTTTCTGCTTCTAAAAATGCATCTTCATTTGATGAAAAAATAATCGCCAAATTGTCTCCGTCAACAGATGTTATATTTATGTCATTGGATGATTTGAGATGCACACCACCTTTAATATTTGTATCAAATGAATCCTTATTTGCACCATAAATCAAACCACCAAGGACATCTATGGTGCCGTCTGTACTTTCAATATAAACGCTGCCATTAAGTGCTTCTAATTGCGTTTGAACTTTACTGGCTTTTGTCGAACTCACTTCAACGGCTCTCGCCTTTACTTTGATATGCTGTTTCGCAGTAATTTTACCTTTAGATATTTTTACTTTACCGTTAGAGAAAATATCAAAATTACCAATATTGGCCATACCTTTCCCAGCAAAACTCACACCAGCACCTTTATGGGTGACTTCAATGGATACTCTACCTGCTGTTAAACCGCCCCTTGGTGTTACATCTACTAATATTGCGTCATTGTCACTCAAGTTTTTAGTGGTTTTACTAATCCATTTATTAGCGGCATCAATTGGCAAACTGCTGGAGTCAAATTCAAATTTATTCTTGCCGGCAATGATTTTTATATCTGGTAAATTGGGCGTTAAACTAGCGTCCTTGCTGTTATTAACAGCACCATCAATTTTGATTTTGTTGGCTAATAACTGTAACGAAACTATTTTTCCAAAAACACCATCACCTTCGACGATAATATCACCCGTCGCGCTTAAAACAGCATTATTGCTAGTACCCGCAACGCCATAATCATAAGTTTCATAGGAAATACTACCTGCGCCCAATACAACGCCGCCAACATTTTTGAACTCAACACCATTGGCGGTTATACCATTTGGATTGGCAATAATTAGATTTGCCTCAGAGCCTAATATTTCTATGTCACCGTTTAATATTGAACGTTTGGTTGAGGTCACTTCATTAATAATAGTTCGAGCAAAAACTGAACTATTATCGAGTTCCACACCGTTGGCATCGACAGAGAATTCATCATATTTGTTATGGCTTATTGAGTCTGAATTTGCAGGAGCAATATTAACAAGGGTTGGGCTATTACTATTTATAGTGACTGTCGTGGCTGTCGTGCCATCAGCAACAATATCGGCTTTGGCTGATAAAGTATGCAATACTATAAATAATATTATCGGAGTATAGATAATATTTTTCATTATGGCTTAAAAAATTATTTGCAATTTAATGAGTTTGAATTGGCCTTAATGCCTTTCATTTTGTTCAACAACTAAAGCGTGCTTTTGCGGGGTATCTAATTGGTTGATTAGGCAAGCCGCAAAAATAGTATGCGCCTTTATTCCGTGTTCTTCACCAATCGCCACAATGTCTGCTTGCTCAACGGCGGCCATGAAAGTTGGCCAATTTATTCTGTCGCCAGTTTTAGCCGAATATACTTGTGCATCACACTCTGCGGCAAAACTTGGCTGCGAAACTAATAAAAAACAGATAATTGGAAGATATATTTTTATAGTAATTCGTTTCATTTTAATTACCAATTAACACGAGGAATAAATCAAAAATTGATTATCGGTGGTTGGAGGTGATCTTGACATTCAAAATGGCACCCGTTTCTACGCTAATTGTTTTTTGACCAATATTGCCAGTTACTTTTGCGGAGGTAAGTATCTCAACTTTATGAGCGTTGATGTCGTCTTCAAAATAACCAGCAATTTTTATATGTTTGGAAATAATATTGCCGGAGTAATTGGCATTCTTATCAATGAAGATCGTCGGCGCACTTAATTCACCGGTAATATTGCCTAAGATATAAAGACCATGTTTGGAATGTAAGTCCCCAACGATTGTTGTATTCTTTGCGATGAAGGTCGTTGAATTATTGGAAGCGTTCAAAGGGGTAGTCCGTATATTCTGTGATTATATTTAATGTAAACTCATTTGTTTCTGAAGAAAATGGGTTCGAAAAATCAATATACCTAACTCTGTCAGAAATCTAAAGTTAATATTTGATTTTTTGCTAAATTAATGAGGCGATATTCTTCGTACCGCTTTGAAAAGTAGGTTCAAAGAATATTACATCGATAATGATTCAGGGGCGTTGCTCCCTTAGTTACAATGAAGACATTCTTAAAAAGGATCGCCGTTTTAAGAGCGATCTTCTGGTTCGTTATTTTAAGTCATTATATGCTGCCGGGATATTTAAAATAGGTGTACCCAGTCAAATAGTGCGTATCCACGGAAGTCATCAAGCTTAATTTTTGCGATTGTTTCATCTAAGCTCAAGCCATTTCCAATTGCTTTTTTGATTTCAACTTCAATTTGATTCAGATAATCAATATTCCACTTAATTGCTTGTTTGTCTGTAATCGGCCCATGCCTAGGTACGACGATGGTTTTATCATCAATTTTGTCAAGGACCACCTGTAAAGTATCGCGGGTTTCAATTAAATGTCCATCAAGAAGCCATGGTAATGCAGGCGCTTGAGCGACAATAACATTGCCAGTCCATAGAATATTTGCGGAAGGGATATACATGTTTTTGTTTTGATTTTCATACTATGAGTGTATTAGGGTTTTGTTGCGCTTATGGCGAAACGGTGTTGTACAGAGCGGTCTAAATATTTAAACCATCCCAAACCCTTGGCTTGTGCTTTATGAATTGCTGATAAATCAGTTTGTACAATTATGTTCTCAAATCCCAAATTTGTTAGCATTTCGACAATGGCATTGGCCGTTAGGCCCTCGTTAAAATACACCTGCTCTAAAATTCGATTATGGGTCTCTAATATTTCGGTTGTGCGGCCATGTTTATCGACTTTTTGAAACATTGAATATGTTTTTTCAATCCATTTAATTAACTGTCGTTGCCAACTAACATGTTTAAAGTTACCGTCGACAATCAATAATTTTCCAGTGGGTCTTAATAAATCAAACCAATGCTTCATAGCGGCTTTTGGGTCAACCAATGTCCAAACCAAATGGCGCATGGTGATTAAATCAAAACTCGCCAATGGCTGCATGGTGTTTTCGGCATCACCCAATATAAATTGAATGTCACTATTGCGTGCGATGGACTTTTCGGTGGCTTTAGCGAGCATGGTTTCTGACCAATCAAGACCTGTGGTTTTAAAGTCTAAGTCAAATAACAAATGGGAAATTACGCCTGTCCCCGAGGCTAAGTCTAACGCTTTACGGCCATGGCCTTTGCCGACATGTTTAGTGATTAACTGATACCAAGCATTGCGTTCGGTTTCGGTGAAAATCTCATGCCCGACGGATTGATCAAAAGTTTCGGCGCGTAGCGACCAATAATCTTTAATCTCATCTCTAATTGTGTAATTTTTTCTATCTTCACTCACAATAATTCTGCCCTTAATTCTCGTTTTGAACGAATTGGCATCACTAAGATATTGCCAGCTGGTTGGGTTTGCACCTCGACTTCAATATTATATGTTTCGTTTATAATATCAGTTTTAAAAATGTCTTTGGTCATACCGAAAGCTCTTAGCTTGCCATCTTTTATCACCAATATTTTATCTGCGTAACGTGCTGCCAAGTTCAAATCATGCAACGCCACCATGGTAACAATATTACGTTTTTTAGTGAGGACTTTTAGCAAATCCATAACCGCCAATTGATGCTGCAGGTCAAGAGCACTTGTTGGTTCGTCTAACAATAACATTTCTGGTGACCTGATGATGGCTTGTGCGATCCATATCAATTGTTGCTGTCCACCTGAAAGGTCACCAATATATTGGTCGGACAAATGTTCTATGTTTAATATTTTAAATATTTTTTCGACTTGCTTGGCATCTTTGTCTTTAACTGACCAACCTGATTGAAATTTAAGTCCTAACAATACAACCTCAAAAGCGGTTAAAGCTGCCGTTGTATTGACGCTTTGGGGTAAATAGCATATGCGTTTGGCTAATGTCTCTGGGTTTAATGACGCCAAGTTATCGCCGTTTAGAATGATGTCGCCAGAGGTGCTTTTTAATAGGCCAGAAATGGCTTTAAAAAAGGTAGATTTACCGGTGCCGTTCGGCCCAATCACCGCCGTTAATTCACCTTTCTTAATCTCGCTTAAACTGACTTCTTTCAAAATGACATTTTTGCCATATGCGGCGGTTAAGTTGTCTATTTTTAACATATTGTTCTACCAATTGCGTTTGCGTTGTTTTAATACCAAACTCATAAAGAATGGCACGCCAATAAGAGACGTAATCATACCGATTGGATAAATAATGCCTGGGGTAATCATTTTGCTGATAATACTCGCAACTGACAGCATAAGTGCGCCACTCAGGATTGACATGGGTAAGAAGAAACGTTGATCTTCGCCAACTAGCATGCGGGCAATATGCGGCCCTACCAAACCGATAAACCCAATTACACCCACAAATGCGACGGCAACTGCTGAGAACAATGAAATTAAGATCAGCATTTCTATTCTAAGTCTCGCAACATTAATGCCCATGCTG
>JABSRY010000103.1 GCA_013214985.1 Hyphomicrobiales bacterium | reverse complement strand
TTTAATACCAACAGTACCTGTAAATGCCGCTGGTTGGCGAATTGAGCCACCTGTATCGGTAGCGCTAGCACCTAAGCATGCCCGTGCGGCAACTGCAGCGGATGAGCCACCAGATGAGCCACCAGGTACGAGTTTTGTATCATCGCCAGTACGTTGCCATGGATTTACAACATTGCCGTAAAAACTTGTTTCGTTAGATGAACCCATTGCAAATTCGTCGCAATTTAACTTACCAAGCATAACCGCGCCATCTGCCCACATATTGGCAGTAACAGTACTTTCATAAGTGGGTGTAAAATCACCTAATATTTTAGAACTTGCGGTTGTGCGAACGTCTTTTGTGCAAAATAGATCTTTGATACCAACTGGGATACCTTCTAGAATTCCGCCCTCGCCTTTACCAAGCTTAACGTCAGAAGCTTTTGCCATTTCAATGGCTTTATCTTCTGTAGTTAAAATATAAGCATTTAGATTTTCGGTTTGTTTAACAGCAACGATATAAGCTTGCGTAAGCTCAACTGCACTGATTTCTTTGTTACGCAATTTTTCGCGCGCTTCACTTAAATTTAAGTTTAATAAATCACTCATTATTAATGCCTATTCAATTACTTTAGGTACTAAGAAAAAACCATCTTCTGAGTTTGGTGCATTCTTAAGAATTTGATCTGGATAACCGCCATCATTTACAATATCGGCACGAAGTGGTTGCGTCATTGCAACCGCACTTGTTAATGGTTTAACGCCATCGGTATTGATTTCGGACAATTGCTCAACAAATTGTATAATTTGATTCAATTCACCTTCTAAATTTGCGACTTGCTCATCTGTTACTTTTATACGAGCAAGATTAGCAACTTTGCGCACAGTGGCTTGATCTATGGCCATCTATATTCACTCCAATATTATAAAATATAAGTATTCTAAATTTTAAAAGACTCATATAAACATTTATTCCGTACTTTACATAGCAAAGCTTTGCCTTCCATACAACGAAAGCCTTCATTTTTTTGTGTGTTTTTAAAACTATTTAATAAATTTAGTTTTTAAAGCTATCTGATATGCCGTTTCGGAGCCTATTTTACCTTAAATTTTTCGCCAACTTTGGGCACAATAACCCGTGTTGAACTTTCTTTCATTGCATCTAAAAAGGCATCTGCATTCGGCTCTAAAATATCAAATGTGCCATAATGACAAGGAATAGCCACTTCAAAATCAAAATATGTTTTACACGCTAATGCAGCGGTTTGTGAAGACATCGTAAATCTATCACCGATCGGCACAATGCCTATATCGGGGTGATAAAGTCGATTAATTAGCGCCATATCACCAAATATATCGGTATCGCCCATATGGTAGATTGTTGCGCCCTGTGCATTGATAATTAAACCATTCGGGTTGCCCATATAAATAATATTTCCATCACTTTCTTCATATGATGAAGAATGCAAGGCTTGTACAAAGCTAATTGTAAAGCTGCCAAGATCAATCGTACCGCCCGTATTGCCTGGTTCAGTTTTTATACCCATTGTGGATTTACTAGTTAGATAAGAACAAATTTCATAATTAGCTATTAAAATTGCGCCAGTTCGTTCTAAAATCTCTAAGCTATCACCGATATGGTCGTTATGCCCATGGGTTAGCGCTATATGAGTGCAACCGCTTGTAACTGCATTTATATTACCTGCATAATGACTTTCGGCAAATGTATCGTTACCCGTTAAAAATGGGTCAATTAATAATATATTATCGCCAAACTCTATCCGAAAAGCACTATGTCCTAACCAAAATATCTTCATGTTTCCTCCCAAAGAATTAAAATAATTATTTTAAACAATTGATCAAAATTATTATGACTTATATCATAACTTTTGATTGGTAATAAAATCATTCATATGGCAATAATGACAGAAATATTTAATAGGTCAATTTTCTATTGTAAAAGAGAACTTGTAACATTTATGACAAATATAATTGAAATAGAGAAACTTGCCCTAGACCTTGATATGGGTAAGCGACTATTAGGTATTGATTTAGGCAGCAAAACTATTGGTCTTGCTACATCAGACCTTAGTAACAATATTGCAACACCGTTAATGACTTTAAAAAGAAAAAAATTTGGCGAAAATGTAATTGAACTTAATCAGATTATTGAAGACAATTCAATATATGCGCTGATTATTGGCCTGCCCAAAAATATGGATAATAGTGAAGGCCCGCGCTGCCAAGCAACCCGTGCATTTGTTCGAAATCTTGCTAATGTGAAAATAGGCCCAGTATGTTTTTGGGATGAGCGAGGCTCTACCATTGCGGTAACCAAAACCTTAATCGAAGCCGATGTGAGCCGCTCGAAACGTAAAGAGGTAGTCGACAAGTTAGCCGCTGGCTTTATTTTGCAAGGTGCATTGGATAGAATTTGCGGTATTCGTAAAAATATAGGAATTTAAATATGCTAAATATTGTTTTCACATTATTACCAATATTCTTACTAATTTCACTTGGTTATTATTTTCATAAACAAAAAACATTTTCAGAAGGTTTCTGGTCGGGCATCGAGCATTTATGCTATTATATTTTATTTCCATCACTCATAATAAACACATTATCTAAAACCAATTTTAATGATTTTCCTGCCATTAATATAGCTTACACAATGGGCGGTTCTGTTGTTATTATGGTTATTATTGTCGGCATATTGTATTTTCCTGCGCGGGCATTGGGGGTTTCGGGTGCGTCATATTCATCTATTTTTCAGGGTGCAACGCGGTGGAACACATTTGCAATGATTGCAATAATAGATGGTTTTTACGGTCATGTTGGCGTCTCTATTGCTGCTATCGCGGTGGCGGTAATGATTCCGATACTTAATATTGCGAATGTAATTGCGCTGGCTATAATGGCCGGTAAGAATAAACCTAGCATAAAATCGATTACTAATTTGCTAGTCAAAAACCCACTTATTGTAGCGTGTTTTATTGGTTTGCTTATTAACTTTACGGGCATTAGTTTGTGGAAACCGTTGTCTAGTATGATGGAATTGTTAGGTAGATCAGCACTTGCGCTTTCTTTAATGGCTGTTGGTGTTGGAGTATCCTTTGTATCGCTAAAGAAGGCTGGTTTAAGTGTGATCTTTACGTCTACATTAAAGCTTGCATTAATGCCAGCCATCATGTTCGTTTTATGCGACTTTTTTGGAGTTGAAGGTATTCCTCGTACGATCGCAATTTTATGTGGTGCATCCCCTACTGCGGCTGCTAGTTTTATCTTATCTCGTAAAATGGGAGGCGACTCCACTTTAATGGCAAATATCATCTCTTTAGAAACGCTTTTGTCGGTAATTACCATACCCATTATTTTATATTATATTGGGGTTTAAACTTATAAATCCGCTAAAATAATGATTCAATACTTGTTCAATTCATTAAACAAGCTTATAGCTTACTTTTAATGAAAAATTTTGAAAACATGATGAAGCCGCATTTTTCCCATAAGCATTTATTGGGTATTGAGGGGCTGAAAGAAGCCAACATCACTGCATTGCTTGACCTAGCTGAAGAGAAGATTGAGCAATCTCGCCAAGAAACAAAAAAGACCGATGTTTTAAAGGGTCGAACCCAAATAAACCTATTCTTTGAATCGTCGACAAGAACCCAAGCCTCATTTGAACTAGCGGGCAAACGCCTTGGTGCAGATGTTTTGAGTATGAATGTTGCTCAATCTTCCATTAAAAAGGGTGAAACCCTATTAGACACGGCAGCTACTTTAAATGCCATGCAACCCGATTTATTGGTTATACGGCACGGCAGCGCGGGTGCGGTTGAGCTATTGTCTCAAAAAGTGAATTGTGCAGTTATTAACGCGGGTGATGGCAGACACGAACACCCTACCCAAGCGTTACTTGATGCGCTTACAATTAGGCGTAATAAAAAGAGACTTGCAAGGCTAACCATCGCAATATGTGGTGATGTATTACATAGCCGCGTTGCCCGATCTAACATTATTTTGTTAAATATTATGGGCGCAAGGGTTAGATTAATCGCCCCACCAACCTTACTACCTGCCGATGCTAGTAAGCTTGGGTGTGAGATATTCCATGACATGAAAGAAGGCTTAAAAGGTGTTGATATTGTTATGATGTTGCGACTGCAAACAGAACGAATGCAAGGGGCATTCATACCATCTGTTCGGGAATATTTTCATTTTTACGGCTTGGATGAAGAGAAGCTTTCTTACGCAAATGATGATGCGTTGGTGATGCATCCAGGGCCAATGAACCGAGGTGTTGAAATTGATAGCATTATTGCAGATAGCGCGCGTTCTTTAATTCGAGAACAAGTAGAAATGGGCGTCGCAATACGCATGGCTGTATTAGAATGCTTGTCAAATAACTGGCTTAAAAAAAATGAATCTGGAGCTTAAAATGAGTAATAATTTCCAAATTTATTATAATGCGCTTTTGGTAAACCCTGCCCAAAAATCCACATCCAATGGTGGCATATTTGTTGGTAATGGTAAAGTTATTGATATTGGTGCACATATTGATCAACAATATAAAACCGATAATGCTGATAATATAGAATATATAAATGTTAAGGGCCATGTTTTGGCCCCTGGTTTAGTGGATATGCGGGTGTTTATGAACGGGCCAGGCGAATCAACCATAAGAGATGTTGGTAACTCAGCCGCTGCTGGCGGGGTAACCACTATTTTAACAATGCCCAATACCGAGCCTATTGTAGATGATGTTGCTATTGTAGAATATATTAATAGCCGCGCTAAAAACATTGCGAAAATTAACCTACATACTAGTGCGGCCTTAACAAAAGGCCTTAACGGCGCCGAAATGTCTGAAATTGGGTTGCTTAAACAATCAGGTGCTATTGCGTTTACAGATGGGCGACACAGTATAAATAACAGTATGTTATTCCATCGTTTACTCACCTATGCAAAATGCCATGATGCATTAGTGATACACGATGTCGAAGATAAAGACCTTGCGGGTGATGGCGTCATGAATGAAGGCCTTTTTGCTTCGCGTTTGGGCTTGCCAAGCAAGCATAAAATTGCTGAAACCATTATGTTAAAACGAGATTTAACAATCGCTTGTCTTACTGGTGCGCGTTATCATGTGTCTCAAATTTCTTGTTTAGAATCTTTAAATGCCGTTAGGCACGCTAAATTGGATCATAAAAACATCACGACGGGTGTATCGATTAATAATTTAACGCTTAACGAGTTTGATATTGGTGAATATAGAACATTCTTGCGCCTTGAACCGCCCCTTAGAAGCGAAGATGATCGATTGGCGATGGTAAGGGGTATAAAATCTGGTGATATTGATATCATTGTATCTTCACACGATCCACAAAATGCTGATGGCAAGCGCCATCCATTTGCCGATGCAAATGTAGGGGCTGTTGGCTTGGAAACCCTACTCAGTGCCGCTTTAAGATTATATCATAGTGAAGATGTTGAATTACATACTTTGTGGGCAGCGCTTAGCTTAAACCCAGCAAAATTGCTTGGCTTAGAAGCTGGAACGTTAGAAATTGGTACAAAAGCTGACTTTATAATTGTTGATCTGGACTATAGTTGGAAGGTTGAACGTTCGGAACTAAAATCAAAAAGTACAAATACCCCCTTTGAAAACCGAGTGTTACAAGGTAAAGTGCTGCAAACTTATGTTGAGGGTCAAAAAATATTTGACTTCAACACCTAAACACAGAAAGTTATAACAATGCTAGAATTATGGATCGCATATCACGGTTATTTATTATCTTTCTTTATTGGATATTCTTTCGGGTCGATACCATTTGGCCTAATCATTACCAAACTTGCGGGTGCGGGTGATGTGCGTAATATCGGCTCGGGCAATATTGGTGCAACAAACGTATTACGAACAGGCAGTAAAAAACTTGCTGCTGCTACTTTACTTGCTGACATCGCCAAGGGTGCAATACCCGTTTTAATTACGCTTTATTTTGCTAAGACAACGAATTTTGATATGTTCTTTGTCTATCTTACTGGCTTTTTTGCATTAATCGGTCATCTATATCCTGTATGGCTTAAGTTTAAAGGCGGAAAAGGTGTTGCTACCTATATTGGTATAATATTGGCGGGGGCACCGTGGGGTGCATTGGTATTTGTTATTGCATGGTTGGCAACCGCATATGCTAGCCGTTTTTCATCGCTATCGGCACTTGTGGCATGTTTAGCAACTACCATTGTTTTAAATTTCATTAGTTTTGAATGGTCGATATTATCTTGTATTTTAACCGTTATAATTTTTGCGAAACACCACGAAAATATAAAACGATTGCTTAAAGGCGAAGAAAGCAAAATTGGGGACAAGGGCTAAAAATGATAAATGGGGGAAAATTAAAATTAACCGACGAGCAGAGACTCGATTGGCTACAGCTTATTCGTTCGACTCAAATTGGCCCTCAAATATTTCGTAAATTGATCAATAAATTTGGGGGTGCAGCTAATGCTATTTATGCCCTGCCCGATTTTATAAAGCAAACCAATAATAAAAAAATTATCCTAGCAAACCGAGATAAAGTCGAACAAGAATGGCATGCCTTACACAAATATGGCGCACAATTAGTTGCATTGGGGGAGGAAGAATACCCCGAAACTCTTAGGTTTTCACATAACCCACCACCGTTATTAACAGTAATGGGGGATATTTCTCAACTACAAAAACCATCTCTAAGCATTGTGGGAACACGTAACTGCTCTGCATCGGGTTTAAAACTCACCCAAAAACTAGCATCGGATATTGGAGCAGAAGGTTTTACAATTGTATCTGGTTTTGCCAGAGGAATAGACAGTAAAGCCCATATTGCGGCTTTAAAAACGGGTACTATAGCTTGCTTAGCAGGTGGTATTAATATTATATACCCGCCTGAAAATGATGTTTTATATCGAGATTTTCTTGAAAATAGAGGGTTATTTATTAGCGAAATGCCGTTTAGTCTTACGCCAAAAGCGGTTCACTTTCCGCGCCGCAACCGCATTATAGCAGGTATCTCACACGCCACATTAGTGATTGAGGCTGCTATAAAATCTGGCTCATTAATAACTGCAAATATGGCGCTAAAACTAGGCAGAGAGGTTCTTGCTGTACCCGGGAACCCGCTCGACCCGCGTGCAGCACGGCCAAACAGCCTAATCAAACAAAATGCAACATTGGTTCG
This sequence comes from Hyphomicrobiales bacterium, assembly GCA_013214985.1. Taxonomy (GTDB): domain Bacteria; phylum Pseudomonadota; class Alphaproteobacteria; order Rhizobiales; family OSC116; genus OCS116. The sequence continues at coordinate 363 of JABSRY010000103.1, read as the reverse complement.
GTATAAAAAAGATATTCTAGATGTATTAGCATTTGTAAAAATTAATGACGTCAATAATAGCGTACATGTTAATGATGATAATGATGATAATGATGTTATTCAAAGTGATTTGTTTGCCGAACCCATAATCATTAAAACTACCGAAACAAAAACTAAAGATAATTTATCGCCAGAAGCTACTATTTTACAACTTTTAACAACCTCACCCATTGAACAAGATTTTTTACTAAGAGAATCTGCGCTTTGTGCTAATGACTTTCATAGTGCGCTATTAAACCTTGAACTAGATGAAAAAATTGAACAAATTTATGGGCAAGGTATACAATTACGGACAATATAAGGCCATATTGACTATAATATTTT
>JABSRY010000102.1 GCA_013214985.1 Hyphomicrobiales bacterium | reverse complement strand
CGACATCGCCGCAGGCGCCGGCGATTTCACCACGCTGGTGGCCGCCGTTGAAGCCGCAGATCTGGTGGATGTTCTGAAGAGTGATGGGCCGTTTACTGTGTTCGCACCGACAGATGCTGCTTTTGCGGCCCTGCCCGACGGCACGGTGGAAAACCTGCTCAAGCCAGAAAACAAAGATCAGCTTATCGCTGTGCTGACGCAGGTAATAGCCAGTGTCAGAAAGCTTTGCTCGATCCCGCTCCGATTCCAAATCCAGATAGATGGATGTATACGATTCCGCTATCTCATGTGCTAACGTAGTCTTACCAACTTGCCGTGGGCCGATAATAGCAACGGCCGGGAAGTTTTCCAGCAACTCTATAATTTCTTGATATTTTTTCTCTTTTAATCATCCTTGCATTATTGGAGTTTAGTTCCAATAATGCAAGGTAATTTATTTCAACATGCGAACAAAAAGTTGTTAGATTATTTTAGGCCTACAGAGCCAACAATTTCTAGACAGCCAAATCCTAATTACGAGACAAGATGTCATTAATGATGTTTTTAAGCCAAATTCGTGCTGGGTCTTTATTATAGCGTTTATGCCAATATTGATAATAGTGAAATTTTTCAACCTTCATTGGTAATTCTTTGACCGCCAATTGACCATGGCTTGCCAGTTGATTGGCCATACGGCGTGGTAACGTCAAAATATGATCGCTATAAACTAGTATATTTTCTGCCTGAATAAACGTTGGGATAACCAATTTGATATGGCGCTTATAGCCCGTTGCGCTCAACGCACGGTCAACATGGGTGGATAATTCGGTTAATGAGATAACCGACAGATGATTGGCGTTAATATAGTCATGAAGGTCAAGCCTGGCGTTTGAAAATAAGTGATTTTTTCGCATCAAACAGACAAAGTCATCTGAATAAAGCATGCTTTGGGTTAAATGTTCTGGTGCAGTGCAATTAACTGCAATGACTAATTTTACGCTACCATCTTCTAATTGTCGGGCAGCATAATCTTTGTCATGCAGACATAGTGCAATGCGTACATTAGGTGCTTCTAATCCGATGCGTTCCATCAATTTGGGGATTAAAAAACATTGTAATTCGTCAGCCATAGAAATGGCAAAACGGGTATTAATTTTTTTCGGATTAAAATCACCTTGCTCATATAGATTGTCAACTTCGTTCATAATGTTCTGGATATTAGACATAATGCGTTTTGCACGATTGGTTGGTTGCATTCCGTTGGAAGTGCGAACAAACAAGTCATCGCCAAAATGCTCGCGAAGTTGTTTTAACTGTTTGCTTGCCGAAGATTGGGTAATGTTTAGGTTTTCAGCTGCTTCTGATAGGCTGCCTAATTCGTAAATCTCTTTGAACAATTTAAACTGTCCAATTCGTAGATTATCAATATTCCTAATCGGCATAGTTCTGTTTCCTAAAAATCCGTTGCGTAATAATGGAATATTTTTTAACGTGTGCCAAGAAGTTTATAAATTGATTTGTTGCGAGTGAAATATTTATACTTGGCGGATGCAATATATAAACATAATTTAAAGGATAAAAGGATTTATCTGTGGCAAAAAATAATTTATCACGTTGGGTCATCGTAGGCGTTGGGTTTATGATTTTGGGTTTGGTTTACACCATTCGCTCGACCATTGGTTTAATGATGCCCATTTGGTCAGAAGAATTTGGTTGGTCGCGTAGCATGATATCGAGCGCAGGCGCATTATGCCTAGTGGTGATGGCGGCGATCGCACCCTTTGCGGGCAGCTCGGTCGATCGTTATGGGCCAAGAGTGTTTGTGGTTGGTGGTTTGCTTGCGGTTAGTTTAAGTGCGGTGTTAATGGCAACAATGCAAAGCCCTTGGATGTTTTTTATCGCCTTCAGTTTGTTAAGCGGCATTGGTTTTGGCGTGGTGGCAATGCATGTGATTGTTGCAACTGTATCGCCATTATTTGATAAAAATAAAGGCCTTGCGGTTGGTATTGCAACCGCAGGATCTACAGCAGGTCAATTGTTAATCATCCCAATCGTGGCGATATTTTTAGTGTCATTTGGCTGGCGGGAAACATATTTTATTTATGCGGCTGCGTGTTTAAGCGTGGCGATTATTTGTTGGAAACTATTGGCAAATACTGCGCCTAAGCGTTCTACAACAGATGAAAAGGCAAAATCTACCTTTTGGGCAGATGCCCGATATTTGGTTAAAAAACCGGTATTCCATGCGGTATTCTGGAGCTTTAGCTTATGTGGTTTTACATCTACCGGCGTGGTAGAAACCCATTTAATGCCCTATTTGGCAGCTTGTGGTTACCCCACTTTGGACGGTGCGCTAAGTTATGGGTTTTTGTCGGGTTTTAACATGTTGGGTATGATGCTCGCTGGTTATTTGTCTGATCGTATCAACAAAGTTTTTTTACTTGTCGCCATATATGTGATGCGGGCTTCAAGTTTTATTATCTTGCTCTTTGTAGTGGGAGATTATGCTGCGCTGGCATTATTTACCATTATGTTTGGTATCTTTGATTATTCAACTGTGACAGTAACAGCTGGCATAATTGTTGAGCATTTAGGCCAGAAAATGTTGGGCATTACCATGGGCATATTAGCCGCAGGCCATGCGTTGGGCGCTGCGGCGGGTGCTTTTTATGGTGGGGTATTGTTTGATTTGTTTGCACGTTATTACGAAATGTGGATAGCCTCTATTGCACTTGCATTGGTTGCTGGTGTTATATCCTTTGCAATCATATTTATGAAGCCTACGCCTAGATTGGTAAATTAAATTTAGTAGGAATAAGATGGAAATTCACTCAATCAAAGACCTTTTGGGTGTATTTTCTGTTCATTAAATGGGGTTTATTGATTAAAAGAAAGGTTTGTCCAGGTTCTGTCGCAAACAATTAATGCTCTATTTATCATCGTGCATTCCTTAAACTCACCTTGTCATTCATTTAACTCATTTAACAATACTTGAAAAATAAGATATAAATTAATTTGTTTTGTATATTACAGTTTAAGGATTAAATCAACATGGGCAGCCCTGATACATTTTATACCGAAACCGCAATAAATACCGCTAAATTTGAGAGTTTAAATCAACATATTGATACAGATGTTTGTGTAGTTGGTGCAGGTTTGGCGGGTTTGAGCTGCGCTCAGTCTTTGAGAGACTTAGGTAAAAATGTTGTGCTGCTTGAGGCCAAAGAAGTCGCTTGGGGCGCTTCTGGTAGAAATGGTGGCTTTGTTTCTCCTGGTTTTGCAAACGGGCAAGATTATATTGAACGAAGACTTGGTTTAAAAGCCGCGCAGAGTTTATTCTCAATATCACTAGAAGGTGTCAAAATTATAAGCAATAACATTGAAACGTATAATCTTGATGGTGTCGCCAAAACTCATGGAAAATTATCAGTCCTTCGTTATAATAATGAATCGTTGGTCAGAGACCATTGTATTAATATGCAACGAAAGTATGATTGCGAATTAGAATTTGTTGACCGTGATGCAATGTCTAATTATGCACAAACGGACTCTTATTTTCAGGGTAGTTTGGACAAGCAAGCCTTTCATTTTCATCCGCTCAATTATTGTTTAGGCCTTGCTCAGGTGATTGCCAAACAGGGTGTGAAAATTTTCGAAAATTCTGAAGTGATTGATATGCAATTGGACGCTAACAATAAAGTCATAACGACAAAGAATGGTAGCGTAACTGCAAAGCAGGTTGTTTTATGTGGCGGCGGTTATTCTGGCAAAGTTTATGGCAAAATCAACAAAACTATATTACCAATTGCAACTTATGTGATCACAACTGAAAAATTGGGTAATAATATACATGACTTTGTAAAAACCAAAGCTGGCATTATTGATAATCGTAAAGCTTCTGACTATTACAGAATTGTAGATAATGATCGGTTATTGTGGGGTGGGCGTATCACCGCAAAAACTTCGGAGCCCAAACAACTTGCTCAACTTATAAAAAATGATGTGCTGAACGTTTATCCTGCGCTTAAAGATGCAAAAATTGATTTCGCATGGACAGGGCTTATGGCTTATGCACGGCATCAAATGCCATATATTGGCAAACTTAAGGATGGTGTTTGGACATGTACTGCATTTGGTGGACATGGTGTGAATACATCAGCAATTGGTGGCCGAATTATTGCAGAAGCCGTTGCAGATACTAGTGAACGCTATAAGCAATTCAAACCGTTTAAATTACAATTGAATGGCGGTGTGTTTGGCCCATTAGCAAGCCAAACAATTTATAGGGGTATGAAAATTGAGGATTGGTGGCGTGAAAGTAGGTTTAACTAAACTGGACTTGCCCCATTTACTAGCACTGTTGCAAATAGAGAGAGTTTAATATCGATTCATGGTAAAAAGTGAAGGGTGGGCTCTGCCGCGATCAAAGGTTATGAAGTTATATAGATGTTCAAGAAAGGCCAGTTTAAGTATTAACTACATGGAAATAAGTTCGATGCAGGAATTCGTCTAATCACCAATGCTCCAGCAGGTTTTTAGAAAAACAATGAAAACCCAAACAGGCTCGGCCTTAATTATTATACGCAACAAAGCCCAAAATACTATTCAGTATACATCGCTTCGACTTTCTCGAACAATTTTGGAAATACTTTTTTTGCTTTGCCTCTATATTTCGCGGACTTTACTGCATCATAATTCACAGTATGATCGCCTACTAAAATTAAACCAACCATGCCCATTCCTGCATGTGGTGTGCATTTATAAGCATAGGTACCTTCTGCTGTGTAAGTGATTTCAAAATCTTTACTAATTTTGCTTTTCCACATTTCGGCGCCGTCGGGCAGTGTTTTTTTGTAAGACTCTGTGTTATGGCCTTTGCTTTTTGAAATGAACTTTACCGTGTCGCCCACTTCGATTTTTAAAATGTTAGGATAAAAAACATTACGTTGTTTTTTATCATCTGGGTTTTTATTGAGCATCAACACCTCGTGTGTTGCAGCAAAAGCTGAACCAACCCCAATTAATGCGCTAAATGTAATAACAGTGGTTGCAACAAATATTTTACGTAACATAGTTTTCTCCGTTTTTTATATTATCTATATATTACATGATATAAAATATAACACAAATCGTAAAAATTCATAAAATACTGATTATATCAAGCAGTTACTGCATATTTTGTACAATAGTGTCGCAGATTTGGGTATATTGTACATAGTGGAGAACTATTACCCCTTTAAATTTTTGGAATGCATATTATGTCTAATATAACAGCTTATGGAGGCATTTTATGAACGACCCTGAAATCGCAAAAAAAAATGATGACTTATGATGCTAATAAAAAAGAAGTTATTTTGGCCTATATTTTATGGTTCTTTTTAGGCAGCTTTGGCGTGCATCGTATGTATATGAACAGGACATTTTCTGGGCTGATTATGGCTGCACTGCAAATTATATCTTGGCCATTAGTTCTGATATTTGTGGGTTATATTGGCTTGGGTTTGCTTAGTTTATGGTGGATTATTGATGCTTTTTTAATTATCGGTTGGGTAGAAGCACATAATAACAAACTTGCGCATAACATAGGCTAAATAAGCTATTTTAATATTTTGTAAAACAGGCTAATCTTACACAAATATCATGCGATTCGCATATGCAACCTGTTTGAGTAATTAAAATAAATGAATGATGAAACTAATAGTCGCAAAGGTCATGTGGTTGGTTTTGGTGGCGTGTTTTTTAAGGCTCAACGCCCCGTTGACCTTGCCCAATGGTACAAAGAGATTTTGGGTGTACCCGTAAGTGAGGGCGGGGTTGCTTTGTTTAAACGCTCTGAACTCGAAGACTTTTCATATAATGACATTACATTATGGGCGCCATTTGAGCATGACAACCAATATTTTGTACCTGGAAAAACTGGTTTTTTAATTAATTATTTGGTTGATGATCTTATTATTATGCTCGAGCGTTTAAAATATCATGGCATATTGCCTGTGCAACCCGTTGAAATTACCAAGGATGGTAAATTTGCTTGGATATTAGACCCTGAAGGCAATAAAGTTGAGCTTTGGCAGCCGCTTCGCCCAGAAGATAAGGCATAAAGAAGATAAGGCGTAGAGTAAACACAAATCATTTATATTCTAATTGCTATATTTAAACCCATATATAATAGTGGCGCGTAAAATAGCAACCCAACAAAATAAACCGCATTTAACAGGTTAATTCTGATACTAAATGTTGCATCTTCATGCTTGGGTTCTACCGAGTTACTGGATATATCATCTGCATAATCATTTACAAAAAAGCCGAGTATAGACCGTGCTTCGATGACGTGCCAAAAAGCCGCGCAGATAAAGTAAATCAACAAACCTATAATTGAAGTAAAAATGCCGATATTCATGTAATAGTCAAAACATATCGCCCATGCAAAGCCAACAAACATGCCTGCACCTAAAATATATAGCGGTTTAACTACCATATAATGGCAGCCATAAAACACCGAAAATGTTATAAGCCCGCAATAAACATAAATTAAACTTGGCACCATATTCACCTCACCCAATGAAGATATTTAGAAGTTTATTCACCTTCAAAAGCGCATATTGAGCGTGGAACAACGCCTGCGCTAGCTAATTTTTTTGCCCCGCCCAAATCTGGTAAATCGACTATAAAACCAGCATGCTCTACAATACCGCCAAGGCGCCTAATTAAATTTACCCCTGCCATAGCTGTACCACCTGTGGCCAGTAAATCATCTAACAGCAATATTTTTTGGTTAGGTTTAAGCGCATCTTTATGCATTTCTATAGTGGCTGTGCCATATTCTAGGGCATATTCTTCTGAAATAATATCTGCCGGTAACTTGCCCTTTTTACGAATAGGAATAAAACCTTTGCCCATCTCTATAGCAAGGGCACCGCCAATTATGAAACCGCGGGCATCTATGCCTACTATTAAATCAAAGTCATCATCTTTATATAATTCTGCCAGTTGTTTTATGCATTGTTTCATGCCCTCGGCATCGCAAAAAAGTGTCGTAACATCACGAAACATGATGCCTTCCATCGGATAATTAGGGATGGTGCGAATGAGAGATTTAATGTTAAACGTCATAGTGTTCCTATCTATAATACACGGCCTGCAACGGCATCCAATTTATTTAATAAGCTTTGATCTCTAGCATCTGGTGCGGTCATAATAGCAAATTCTAGTGCTTTGTCGCTGCCGATTGGGCAAGCTTCATGCTCATGAGGAAAGCTATCTAACATTGCCAATACCAAGCGAGAGGCGTTTTTATTATTTTGAGCCAATACGGCTAGAATTTTGGGAATATCCACCTCGCCATGATCGGGATGCCAGCAATCAAAATCTGTAACCATTGCGACGGAAGCGTAGCATATTTCGGCCTCGCGGGCCAATTTGGCCTCGGGCATATTGGTCATGCCAATGACATCACACCCCCAACTACGGTATAGTTTACTTTCGGCAAGTGAGCTAAACTGGGGGCCTTCCATGGCCAAATATGTGCCGTTTAGATGGGCTTTTATATCTAAGCCCTGAGCGGCTTCATACACCCTTTTTTGTAAATTGGGGCTTATTGGGTAGGCCAAGGACACGTGTGCAACAC
>JABSRY010000101.1 GCA_013214985.1 Hyphomicrobiales bacterium | reverse complement strand
AAGTATTTGCTGTATTAGCGCGTATTCCCGAAAAGAACATCAATAAGTCTGATGCCGATTTGTTGCGGCATTTACAAAGAAATATGTCGCGTGTTGTTTTTGGTCAAAATGATGCTATTGAACAATTGGTTTCGGCAATTAAGCTTTCCCGTGCTGGTTTGCGCGAGCCGGGCAAGCCCATTGGTAACTACTTATTTGCTGGCCCAACTGGTGTAGGTAAAACCGAAGTTTGTACACAATTGGCCAATTTGTTAGGCGTAGAACTGCTGCGTTTCGATATGTCCGAATATATGGAATCTCATGCAATTGCACGTCTAATTGGTGCACCTCCAGGTTATGTTGGTTTTGAACAAGGTGGTTTGTTGTCAGATAAAGTCGATCAGAACCCGCATTGTGTTTTGCTTTTAGATGAAATCGAAAAAGCCCATCCAGATATTTATAATATTCTGTTGCAGGTAATGGATTATGGCAAACTTACCGATAATAGCGGTAAAACTATCGACTTCAGCAATGTTATATTGGTGATGACAACTAATGCAGGTGCCAGTGAGCTAGAAAAAGAAACTATCGGTTTTACAACTTCGCAAGATGTTGGCGATAATAAAGAAGCCATTAAACGCTTATTCACACCCGAATTTAGAAACCGTTTAGATGCGACTATTACTTTTGCTTCACTCACTGAAAAAGTTATTTCACGGGTTGTCGAAAAGTTTATTTTGCAACTTGAAGATCAATTAGCAAGCCGCAATGTAATGTTATCACTAACAGATGGTGCCAATAAATGGTTAGCGACTAAAGGATTTGATCGCTTAAATGGCGCTAGGCCTTTAGGACGAGTAATTCAAGAGTATATCAAAAAACCATTAGCCGATGAATTATTGTTCGGAAAGCTTAAAAATGGTGGCAAGGTGCGTATTTCACTTAGCCAAGGCAAAGAGAAAACACTGGTCTTTTCAATAGAATCTGCCGTTAAATCTTTGCCAGCACCAAAAACAAAAAAGTTGAGCAAACCAAAACAAACGGTTTAGTTTAACAGCCTTTTTAAGTCGGTGCTTTGTTTCGTTAGGGTTTCTGCGTCCGCCATGTCACTTGCATGGCGGATAAGCGCCTCACCATTTTTCATTGGTATTAAGTGAAAGTGTAAATGAAAAATGGTTTGGCCAGCAATTTCACCCGTAGATTGACGAAGCAAAATGCCATCGGCATTAAAATAAGTTTTCACTACATTAGCAATGGTTTGTATTTTTTTAATCATATAGGCCAAATTGTCTGGGTCGGCATCTAATAAAGATATAGTGGGTTTTTTGGTAACAACCAAAACATGTCCGTTAGATTGCGGCATAATATCCATAAAAGACAAAATTTCAGCATCCTCATAAACCGTATAGTTAGGGATTTCACCTCTAATAATTTTTGCCATTATATTTTGGTCGTCATATTTTGTTTTAATTGTCATAATTACACTTTTATATGGGTTAAAAATTATCGTATCGTTTAGAATATAACCAATCTAACCGCGAAAGTAATCCATTTCTATAAAATTTTGTAGCAAGAAATAAAAATATATTCCTAGCCCAAGACAATGGCGCAACCATATGAAATATTTTTGCATTTTCCTGCGCTGCAAGTTGTGTTTTTACAACACGCTGCTGCCGCATCGCTTCAAAACTTCTAAAATTTTCATTAACTTCTGCGGCAGACCAATCCTGCCAATTGCTTGAATTAGAATATAATAAGTTGGCCAAACAAGCCGCATCTTCAATTGCCATTGCGGCACCTTGGGCTTGGTAGGGCAGAGTTGCGTGCGCTGCGTCGCCAATCAGTAATATATTATTTTCAGCTGTTTGATATTCGGGTTTTCCAGCGCATAATGGCCAAATTTTCACATCAGTTGCGGCGTTTAAAATGTCATTAACATCGCTGCACCAACCTGTCAAATGTTGTTTTAACTGTTTAATATCGGCAGATAATGCCCAAGATTTTTGTTTAAACTCACCTTCAGTTAATATCACCAAATTAAATTTTTGGTTATTTCTTATCGGATATAAGACAATATGTGCTTTTGCTCCAAACCAAACCGAAGTTGATGTTAAATATTTTTTATCAAGTTGTTTAGCGTCGATTATTGATCGCCAAGCAATATGGCCAGAAAATTCGCTTGGGTTATTTAAATCAATTAGCAATAGTGTTTTTGTTTTAGACCATACACCATCTGCTGCAATATATAGGTCGGCTTTATGCGTAATATTTTTGTCATTATTCTTAAATATAAACTGATAGCCAACATCTAAACTTACAATATCGGTCAATTTATGCCCAAATTTTAAGATTATTTCAGAGTGTTTTTCTACTTCTGTTAGCAAAATATGGTGCAAATCAGCCCGATGAACCACAATATACGGTGCACCATAACGGTTTTTCGCATAATCCCCCAAGGGGATATTAGCAAGTGCCTTACCACTTCGGCCATCATAGGTTTTTATATCATTGGGTATGCCAGCGCACTCAATAAGCTGATCTAAAACCCCGAGTTTACGCAATATATGCGTGGCATTTGGGCTTAATTGTAATCCAGCGCCTTCTTCGTTAAGGGATTTTGCAGCTTCAAAAATTTGCAAATTTATACATTGGTTGGTTTCTTTAGCGCGTTTAACAATCGCCAACGCCGCCGTTAACCCAGCAATGCCCGCGCCGATGATAGTAATATTTTTTATGCCATCGACCATTATTTGCTCAGTTATTTATGCATACCACATGCAGATGGGTTCGCAGAACTTCCATCTAATGCCGCATCAAATACATAATGTGTAGAGCAATATGGGCAAACAATTTCATTGTCAGTACTCATGTCTAAATAAACGTGCGGGTGGTCGAAAGGTGCCGTTGCACCAATACATTCAAAAGTCTTTGCACCAATTTGAATCGTTTCAACGCCTGGGTCGTTATGAAATTGAGGTATAGAAGTTACAGCCATTATCCACCTATAATAGATTTGATTTTCTTTAAAATAACCCTGCAATCTTATTAAATCAACAATGATTGTTCTTTTATGGTCAGATATTTCCAAAATTGATAAAAATCTATTTCTTTTCAACTAAATTTCTGCAATATTTCGAGCTTATTACCCATAAGTTGGATGTTACAATGTTAAAATTTATTAGTCAAAATGTAGAAATCGCATATGAGACTGCGGGTAATCCCGCAAACCCACCCATTTTGTTAATTCATGGTTTTGGTTCTACGCATATCAATAATTGGGTACAACCTGGTTGGGTCGAGTTTTTGCTAAATGCAGGTTACTTTGTTGTAATGTTTGACAATAGAGGGCATGGAATGAGCCAAAAACTCTATGATTCTGCCGATTATGATGTTCATAAAATGGCCGATGACGCCCATAATTTGATGGTACATTTAAATATTAAAAAATATAATGTATTGGGGTATTCTATGGGCGCGCGAATTTCTGCTTTCGTAGCAATGCAAAACCCAGCTTCGGTGAAACGCGTAATATTGGGTGGGTTGGGTTATAATATTATTGACGGTACACCAGGTGTTCAACAAATTGCCAATGGTTTATTCGCCAACACGTTAGAGGATGTAAAAGACAAACTTGGTCGTATGTTTAGAATTTTTGCAGACCATACAGGCTCAGACCGTAAAGCACTCGCTGCGTGTATTCTTTCGCCAAGGCGCGTTATGTTAGAAGCAGAGGTTAAGTCAATAAAACAGCCTGTGTTAGTCGCAATTGGCACGGTGGATGATGTTGCAGGCGATGGGCCAATGTTGACTAATCTATTGTCAGACGCCACATTTTTGTCAATTCCCAAACGCGATCACATGCGCGCAACGGGCGATAAAGTTTTTAAAAATGGCGTAGCAGAATTTTTGGTATTGGTATAAATTAAGCCTAAATATAAATAAATATGCATTTTATTGACAATTCTATAAATTATATGTCATACAATTTATCTTACATGTTTATAGGATAAAATAATCGCTATGTCTAAACAACAAGAAGTCACTAATTTATTGACAATTGATCCCGTATGGCAACGCATTCGCCAAGAGGCTCAAGACTTTCATGATGTTGAACCTGCTTTAGAAGGTTTCGTATTCCAGTCTATTCTAGTGCACGATAATTTAGAAAGATGCGTAGCCTACCGTATGGCGCAATTGTTAGGCACGGCAGATGTAAGCTCGCTAATCATTCAACAAATATTCGATGAGGCGATCGGCTCAGAAGCAAAAATAATAATTGCCATAAGAGCGGATATTGTTGCGTTTAATGAGCGTGACCCTGCAGCAAAACGGTATATCGATGCATTGCTGTATTTTAAGGGCTTTCACGCCGTTATCACGCACAGAATCGCCAATTGGCTGTTCGAAGAGGGGCGTAAAGATTTAGCATTCTTCCTGCAAAGTTGTAGTTCTCGGTTATTTGGGGTCGATATTCACCCGCGGGTGAAAATTGGCAAAGGCTTTTTCTTAGACCATGCAACAGGCGTAGTTATTGGCGAAACCGCAATAATCGAAGATGATGTTTCTATTCTGCAAGGCGTCACTTTAGGCGGTACAGGTAAAGATAGCGGAGATAGACATCCCAAAGTGCGTCGCGGTGTGCTAATTGGTGCAGGCGCCAAAATTTTAGGCAATATCGAAATAGGGCATTGTGTTCGTGTTGGTGCTGGTAGTGTCGTACTAAAATCTATTCCAGCAAATAAAACTGTGGTTGGTGTGCCTGCAAAAGTGGTCGGCGCGGCGGGGTGCAGTGAGCCTGCACTAAAGATGGATCAAATCATCATCAAATAATTTGTATATTGGGTTTTTTCAATTTATGCTATCGAGTAAGAGAATTGGGGATAATTGGCGAACGGAATTGATCTTTTATTTGTCAGTCATATGATGCAGAAAATTACCAACAACATAATATTGAGATTAAAGTTATGAATGCTACAGAAATTGCCAAATTACAAACTTATTTGCAAAAGCTATTTTCAAATGATGCACTAGAGGTAAAAGCCCGCGTCAATCTAACCGATAGTGTTGAGGTTTTTTTAAAAGGTGAGCATATCGGCCTTATATATAAAGATGAAGACGAGGGCGAAACATCTTACGACTTTCAAATGGCAATTTTAGATTTTGACCTTGAATAGTCTTCGTTAAATTAATGTAATTAAGCTCTGCTTTGCAGGGCTTTTTTGTTGCCAAAATTATTTATTAACAAAATTAACCATAAACCAACGTTGTATGGTTAACAAATTGCTAATTTTGGCAAATTTGTTATTGTCATATTAATCATTTGTAAAGGTTTTAATATGCACCCGTTGTTAGTATTTATTTTAGTTGTTGTAACAGGTTTTATTTCTGCGGGCTTTTTAAGCAGTTTATATCAAGTTTTTACCAAAAAATCGGTTAGTTTTAATATGGCTGATGAAAAAGGCATAGGTATGCTGTTTAGCATCTTAACACTAATTTTTGCAGGGCCTTTTGTCTTAATGCGCAATTCGCTTATGGCATTTTCAGCCAATAAACGCCATGGCGGTTGGGTTGCTGCAAGCACAGCTATTTCAATATTCTGGAGCTTTGTTTCAGGTGTATTTTTAATGAATGTTTATATTACTGCAATGATTTAGTAGGTTCATAAAAATACATTTGTCATTACAAATTTATTGTTTACCATTGCGTTAAAAAACAGTGAGGCAATCATGACGATATATCAATTAAACCAAAAAACTCCTATATTTTCAGATAGGCAGAGTTGCTTCATCGCCAATAGTGCAGATGTTATTGGCGATATATTCATCGGCAAAAATGTTAGCATATGGTTTGGCGCTATATTGCGCGGCGACACCGAAACATTAACAATTAAAGATAATAGCAATGTTCAAGACGGCTCCGTAATCCATGCTGATTATGGTTTTCCAGCCGTTGTTGGTATTGGCTGCACCATTGGCCACAGGGCTACAATTCATGGCTGCACGATTGAAGATAATAGTCTTATAGGCATGGGTGCAACCATATTAAATGGTGCAATAATTGGCGGAAATTGTTTAGTTGGGGCAGGCGCATTGGTGCCAGAGGGCAAGGTAATAGAACGTGGTTCCCTAGTTGTGGGTATGCCAGGCAAAACCCGCCGCATGTTAAGTGCTGATGAAATTAAAAGCCTCTATAAAAGCGCTGAACATTATATGGAAAATGCAAAAAATTACATTCAAAACCTAAAAGTAGAAGTGGTTTAAATATTACACATGGGCAATAAATTATTTCTAGATGTTGAAAAGTCCCACTTGGGACAAAAATGGGTTTCTAGGTTGGATAACCCAGAAGAAGCAATAACCATTGCTCAAAAATTTGATATACCAGAAATTCTTGCCCGCACAATTGCAGGGCGAAATGTCGCATTCGATAAAATTGACGACTATTTAACACCGACACTCAGATCAGCAATGCCAGATCCATATATTTTGCAGGATATGGAAAAAACCGCAACTAAAATTGCCGAATCAATTATCAATAATCAAAAAATTGGCATAATAGGTGATTATGATGTAGATGGTGCAACATCAACTGCATTAATATTACGTTATATAAGCGAGTTAACAAATTTAACAGAAAATGGCTCAAGTAAATTCCAAACACCGGAATTTTATATACCAGATCGCCAAACCGAGGGTTATGGCCCTTCAAATGCCGCAGTAGATGATTTGGCAGCAAAATCATGCTCACTTATCATAACGGTCGATTGTGGTATCATGGCATTTGAGCCTATTAAATATGCCAATTCTAAATCACTAGATGTAATTATTTTAGACCATCATATGGCAGATGAACAATTACCAGATGCCTTTGCTGTTGTTAACCCCAATAGGCAAGATGATATAAGCGGCTTAGGGCATTTGGCGGCTTGCGGTGTCGTGTTTATCACACTTGTTGCCGTTAATAGAATTTTACGTGAAAAACACAATTTTGCGGCTAATCAATTGCCAAATCTCATTAATTTATTGGATTTAGTGGCATTGGGCACAGTATGTGATGTGGTGTCATTAACAGGTTTAAACCGAGCTTTCGTAAATCAAGGGCTCAAAATCATGTCACAATTCGACAATAAGGGCATAAGATCCATTGCCGATGTTGCCCAAATTGCCGGAAAATTAGAAGCCTATCATTTAGGCTATATTATTGGCCCACGAATAAATGCTGGGGGCAGGGTTGGTGACAGTAGCCTAGGTTCAATCATTCTCTCTACTAATAATAGCGACACGGCAAATTCTATTGCTCTGCGCTTAGATGACCATAATAAAGAACGCCAGACCATCGAACAAACGGTACTAGATGCGGCATTTTATCAAGCCGAGCAAGAAATAAATGACGATTTGCCTAATGATATTATTGTTTCGGATTTTGGATGGCACCAAGGTGTTATTGGTATTGTTGCCGGGCGTATTAAAGATAAATATAACCGCCCAACCATTGTCATTGGTTTTGATGCAAAAGAGGGCAAAGGCTCAGCACGCTCTATTGTTGGCGTAGATTTGGGCAAGGCCGTTCAAAAAGCAGTGGAAAAAAAACTAATCATTAAAGGCGGCGGGCATGCCATGGCGGCAGGTCTTT
>JABSRY010000100.1 GCA_013214985.1 Hyphomicrobiales bacterium | reverse complement strand
TATCATAATCAATAGAGAATCTATTTAAATCAAAACGTCAACACAATATTCGGAGTTTCAAAGACTCAGAGTATAGCCGTTTAATTTGGATCATTTAATTGTCCTATTGTTTAGTTGGGGTAAAATTAACTAACCATTAAAAGAGATCACCGCTATTTTCTTAGTACTTAGTAATTAACACCAAGTTGTTACTAATAATACAACTAATAGTAGGTCGAGAATGCAATTATTAAAATCAATAAAGCTAAAGAAATCAGCGCTGCATCATGGGCAAAAGCTGGTTATGAATATTGTTGATCGTCGGCAAAGGTAAGAATCTAATAACAAATATTGCAAATACATATTCGGAGAGAATTTAAAAATCCTTCATTGTACATCATTCTAAATAGCCTATATAATAACTAAGAATTTTATTAAAATGTCACAAGGCTTGTTATGAATTATATCATCAAAAACTGGAAGAGAGATCTAATCCTTGCCGCCATTTTTGCGACGGTGGCATTTTTTGGTTATCAGTTCATGGGCATTGATCGAACACAAACCCTATATATGTTGCCTATTTCGACTGTAATTATGGTTTTAATTTATAATCTAATGAATACGTTTTCTTCAAAAGAAAAATAGTAATTTCAAATATCATTCAGGAGTTATAATTTGCAAAACGTGCTTTTTAGTAAAAACAATTTATTGGTTGGCGGCATAATATTATTGCTAATTTGGCTACTCAACCCATTTACAGATAAACCCGATATAATTGTAAAAGACGCTTCCAAAAGCTCAAACTATACAGCCGAAACATTATTAATCGATCATTTTGTTGGCAAGATTGAGCTGATAAATTCACCCGATGACAAAATCCATATCAAAATAAGCAATTACAGCCTAAGATCCGCACCAAAGGTTAGCGACAATAATGGCATAGTAGAAATTTCAACCAACTCTAAAATCAACAAATCAAGCTGCGTGGGCTATGATGACAATCCATACATTTCAATTAACGGTCAAGATGCGCGCAAGTTAGACCAATATCCTGTGTTAGAAATCCAAGCACCCATCACCACCAACCTTATCTTCAGCGGCATTGCACATGGCAATCTAGGCAATCTAAATAGCCTTAAGCTCAATGCAAGCTCCTGTTCAAACCTAATGTTTGCAGATGTTAAGCAAGATGCCCTAATAAAATCAACCTCAAGCGCTGATATTATAATGAATAATGTGGGCGGCAATAGCAGTGTTAATATATTAGGCAGCGGCAATGTTGCATTTGAAACCATCCTTGGCAATGCCGATTTTAAAATTCATGGTAGCGGCAGCATTGCAGTAATTGAGGTAAAACATAAATCCAATATCGATATTTTGGGGTCTGGCAGCCTATTTGCAGAGCGGTTAAATGTAAGTTCTAAGCTAAATATCACAGGTTCTGGCGACATTGAAATCGGCTATATATCTGGTGGTGCAGCCCTTGGCATTGTGGGCAGTGGCTCGATAGCTATAGATAAAGGCAAACTCGACCATTTAAGCATCGTGCTTAAGGGCAATGGTCATATAAAATATGGTGGCACCACATATAATTATATTCAATCCATTGTGGGTAGCGGCGATATATTTATCGCCAACCAATAATTACAAAATAAAAAGCCCAGCAATAGGGATAGCTGAGCTTTTCATTTATCTATTATAAAAGGTGGCTAAACCAATTTACGTGATGCTGCAACTCTAAAACGGTTGGCAACATACGCCGTGTCAGACAAACAAGCATTGCCAGCAGGGTTGGCGCCCGATACATGATAATCACTAAATGCCGCACTTTGGTTGACAAATATATTACCAACTAAGTTACACGATAGCGCAACCCCAGCATCAGCAAAGGCATCTTCAGTTTGTTCAATAAACGCTTCATTTTGGCTATAAACCGCCGCAGTTATTGCCCCATGTTGGCTAGCGCCACTTGCTGCAAGCTCAAGCGCATGTTCAGCATTATCACAAGCAATCATATAAGATATCGGGCCAAATTTCTCAGTTTCATAAATGTCAGATTGGCTAGCATCCACCTTAATAAGCACGGGGCCGACCATTCTAGCCCCTTCAAATTCTTCATTTTTTGGCTCTAGCGATTTTAAAATCACATTAGCTTCTCCATTGGCCAAAATCGCTCGGTCATAAGTAGCTGGGTTTTGAATAGCGCCTAATATGCCGTTGGCACGCGCAGGGTCACCCAATAATTTTTCAACCGAAATTGCAATAGCCTTAGTAACATCATCAAACGACAAATGCCCATCGGCAGTTTCAATGCCATCTTTAGGAATAAAGATATTTTGCGGCGTGGTGCACATTTGCCCGCTATAGAGGCTTAAAGAAAATGCAATATTGCCCGCAACCGCGCGCATATTATCAACGCTTTCAATCACAATAGAGTTAAGCCCAGCTTTTTCAGTATAAACCTGCGCTTGTGGTGCGTTATTTTCAATCCAAGTTCCAAATTCAGTATTGCCCGTATAATCAATAATTTTAACATCGGCATGCTGAACCAATGCTTTGGTCATGGGTGCATCGGCACTATCAACCCCAAGCAATATAACATTCGGGTCAATATCGGCTTCGACCAATACTTCACGCGAAATTTTAACACTAATTGCCGCGGGTAAAATAGCCCCACTAAGGGGTTTAATAATAACGCTATTGCCCGTCATTAAACTGGCAAACATACCAGGATACGTGTTCCATGTCGGAAAGGTAGAGCAACCAATCACCGAAGATACACCGCGCGGTATAAGCCTAAATTTCTTTTCCATATTAAGCGGGTCATGCTTACCTTGCGGCTTAACCCAGCTTGCACGAGCAGGTATTTCGGCCATTGTGTCATAGGCATAGGCAACGGCTTCTAATGCTCTGTCTTGCGCGTGGGGGCCACCTGCCTGAAAAGCCATAGCAAAAGCTTGCCCAGTTGTGTGCATCACCGCTTGCGCCATTTCAAAGCTGCGGGCGTTGGTGCGTTTTAAAATTTCTAGCAATATACCAGCTCGCTCGCTAATAGAAATTTTAGCCCATGCTTTACCCGCAATTTTGCTAAGTTTAACCAATTCGTCAACGCTAGCAGCAGGGTAACTAATTTTCAAGTCAAACCCATAGGGCGATTTTTCATCACCAATCAAGCCTAAATCATTCGGGTGATCCATCAAAAATTCATTATTAAGCTGTGCTTGAAAAGCCGCAAGCCCATCTTTTGCGGCATTTTCACCATAAATTTTACGGCTAGGCGTTTCAGGGTAGGCACTCCAATAGCCCCGATCTTTTTTAGCTTTAATTGCTTTTTCTAAAGTATCTTTATGCAGTGTATAAAATTCTGACATTTTATTCCCTTATATATAACAGCAATAAAATACAGAGTTTCATTGCATAATTCTTGCAAAATTAGGCCAGTTATTAAATTATTTTATCGAAACACTTGCCCAATCTTCTAATGTATATATAATTAACCGAACAGTCGGTTATATCAAGCAAAAACTGAAATAATAAAAATTAAAAATAATAGTAGGGGCGCGTATGAGTGATGATCCAATAATTTATAAGGTTTCAGATGGTTGTCTGGAAATCACCTTAAACCGCCCAAACCGCTTAAACAGTTTCAACGAGACCATGCATAAAGCCATGGCAAAAGCAATAAAGCTTGCCGCTGGTGATGATATACGCAGTGTGTTAATTACAGGTGCAGGGCGTGGTTTTTGCGCAGGGCAAGATCTGAATGATCGGGTTTTTTCAGAAGGCGAAATACCAGATTTAGGCGAGACATTAGATGCCTATTATAACCCACTTATTAAAAATATTCGCAATCTAAACAAACCCGTCATTTGCGCAGTCAATGGCGTTGCGGCAGGCGCAGGTGCAAATATTGCCCTAGCATGCGATATTGTATTGGCAGCAAAAAGCGCCAAATTCATTCAGGCATTTTGTAAAATTGGCTTAATACCAGACAGTGGCGGCACCTATATATTGCCAAAACTAATTGGCGAAGCACGGGCCAAAGCCCTTATGCTGCTCGGCACCCCCATAATGGCAGATCAAGCCAAACAATGGGGTATGATTTTGGATGTGGTGGATGATGATGCGCTGATGGATAAAGCCCGCGAAATGGCTAAATTTTTAGCAACCCAACCCACCATTGGCCTTGGCCTAACCAAACAAGCCATTCAAGCGGCAAGTGACAATAATTTAGAAACACATTTAGAGTTCGAAAAACAATGCCAACGTCAAGCAGGTCGGTCAGATGATTACCGCATTGGCGTTAAAGCATTTTTCGCCAAACAAAAACCAGAATTCACAGGTCAGTAAAAGAGAAAATTATGGGCTTACAACAATCAGATATTATCGGCATCATTGGCGCAGGCGCCATGGGCGCGGGCATTGCCCAAGTGGCAGCCATTGCAGGGCATAAAGTACTGTTAAATGATATAAATTCAGCTGCCGCCAAAGCAGCACTTATATCCATCGAAAAGCGCATCTTAAGAATGGTCGAAAAAGGCCGTTTAAACCAAGTAGATGCAAAAAAATCAATCAACAATCTTAATGTCGCCAATCAGTTAGAGGATTTAAAACCCGCTAAACTCATCATCGAGGCGGCGGTTGAAAACCTAAATATAAAACGTGATATTTTTGCAAAATTAGAAGATATTTGCAGTAAAGATACCATCCTATCTACCAATACATCGTCTTTATCGATTAACGCAATCGCATCAGGTATGCAGCGCCCGCAAAATATTGTCGGCCTACACTTTTTTAACCCCGCCCCAATTATGAAATTGGTCGAAATTGTTTCGGGTATAGAAACTAACCCCATAATAGCCGATTTGCTTTATGATACGGCAAGCGCATGGGGTAAAATTCCGGTTCATGCAAAATCAACGCCAGGCTTTATTGTCAACCGCGTTGCCCGTGCATTTTATGGCGAGGCACTCAATTTATTAAATGAAAATGCTACAGATGCCGCCACTATCGATACCCTATTAAAAACTTGCGGTGGGTTCCGAATGGGCGCGTTAGAGCTAACCGACCTTATCGGGCACGATGTCAATTATGCAGTTTCTTGCAGTGTTTATGATGCCTATTATGGCGATGCGCGGTTTAAACCCTCACTCATCCAAAAGGCATTGGTCGATGCAGGGCGTTTAGGCCGAAAATCAGACCAAGGCTTTTACGAATATGGCGATACGGCCAAGCCTGCAAACCCCAAAGTAGCAAAAGCCCAACAAGCACCAAAAAGTTTTAGAGCCTATGCCACTTTAAGCTTTAATCACAATATGTTGCCCCTGTTGCAAAGCAGCGAAATTAAGATGGAATTTGTAGAAGATCAGTCTAAACGTGGCATGTTATTGCCATCGGGTGTGCATTTATTCTTTACCCGCGGCATGTTGGCAACCAAAGAGGCCGCGCTAATTGGCGCCCCAGTTGTGTTGTTAGATTTGGCGACAGATTATGTAAAAACCAGCCACTTAGCCATAGCCGCGTCAGATTGTTGTTCGCAAGACCAGTTAAACCAAGTGGTCGGGCTGTTGCAAGCGTTGGGCAAGAAAGTTTGTATCATCGACGATGTGGCAGGCATGGTGGTCATGCGCACCATCGCAATGTTGGCCAACGAAGCAGCCGATGCGGTTAATCAAAATGTTGCCAATGCCAAAGATGTCGATTTGGCAATGAAAAACGGCGTAAATTACCCCAAAGGGCCTCTAGAATGGGCAGACCAAATTGGCGTTAGCTATTTAGCAAATGTGCTAGAGAATATGGAAGATGTCTATGGCGAAACGCGCTATCGCGTCTCACCTTTAATGCAGCGCAAAGCCATAAGAGGTGCAAATTTTCATGATTGATATGCCCAAAACCAATGCCGATGTAACCCCAACCCAATGTGCGGATGCGATGCTAAACCAAGATGCTTGCTCAAAAATGATGGGCATGGAATTGGTTTCGACCGATAGAGGCCGTGCGGTGGTCAAAATGCAAATTCGCAAAGACATGGTCAACGGGCACAATACCACCCATGGCGGTATGATATTCACCCTAGCAGATACCGCATTTGCCGTGGCATGCAACAGTTATAACTTGCCCAATGTCGCCGAATTTTGCACCATAAACTTTATGAACCCAGCCTTTTTGGGTGATGTGCTAACCGCTAGTGCAAAGCAAATCCATCAACAAGGCCGCAACGGGCTTTACGATATTGCACTGGTTAATCAAGATGGCCTAAAAATTGCCGAGTTTAGGGGTAAATGCCGCCAAATTAAAGGCCAACATGTGCCAACTTTAGATCAGATTTAAGAATAGGAATGCAAAATGAGCGAAGCATATATTATCGATGGTATTAGAACCCCAATAGGGCGTTTCGGTGGTGCACTTTCAAGCATAAGACCAGACGATATGGCAGCGATGACCCTAAAATATTTAATGGACAATAATCAAAGCGTCGATTGGTCTGCCATCGATGATGTCATTATGGGCTGCGCCAACCAAGCGGGCGAAGATAATAGAAATATAGGCCGCATGGCGGTCTTATTATCGGGCTTACCTAAAAATATTGCGGGTACAACGGTTAACCGTTTATGTGGTTCTGGCTTAGATACATTGGGCATGGCGGCTCGGGCAATTAAATCTGGCGATGCCGAAATAATGATAGCGGCAGGGGTGGAGAGCATGTCCCGCGCGCCATTTGTTATGCCAAAAGCTCAGGCTGCCTTTTCTCGCACCGCCGAAATTTACGATACAACCATTGGCTGGCGCTTTGTTAATAAGCAAATGAAAAAACTTTTCGGTACCGATTCAATGCCCGAAACAGCAGAGAATGTCGCCGAAGATTTTAACATTAGCCGCCAAGATCAAGATTTATTTGCCTATAACAGCCAAGTAAAAGCCAAAGCCGCACAAGATAGCGGGCGTTTTGCCCAAGAAATTATGCCAGTCACCATTCCGCAGCGTAAAAAAGATGCCATAATTTTTGAACATGACGAGCATTTACGCCTATCGTCATTAGACAAATTAGCCAAATTGGCCACGCCTTTTCGCGATGGCGGCAGCGTAACAGCGGGCAATGCTTCTGGGGTAAATGATGGCGCAGCAGCCTTGCTCATTGCGGGCGATAATGCCGTTAAAAAATATAATCTAAAGCCAATTGCTAAAATAGTCGCTACCGTTGCGGTGGGTGTCGACCCGCGCATTATGGGCATTGGCCCCGCACCGGCCATTCAAGCACTGCTTGCAAAAACCGGTAAAACCCTAGCAGATATCGACCTGTTCGAGCTAAACGAAGCATTCGCTGCCCAAGGCCTAGCCGTACTACGCGAGCTTGGTATGAAAGATGACGACCCACGGGTTAACCCCAATGGTGGGGCAATCTCATTGGGGCATCCATTAGGCATGTCTGGCACTCGCTTGGCACTAACCGCCGCAATTGAGATGAAAAATAAAAACCTAAAATTCGCCATTTGCACCATGTGCATTGGCGTTGGTCAAGGCATTGCGGTAATGCTCGAAAATGTGAGTTAATTCAAAAATAAAAATAAAAAAGAGAGAATAAAATGATAGATTTAACCCCAAGTCCCGATATTCTAGACCCCATCGAAACCGCCTCGCGTGATGAAATTTCAGCACTTCAGTTAAAACGCCTTAAATGGTCTTTAGCCCATGCCTATAATAATGT
>JABSRY010000010.1 GCA_013214985.1 Hyphomicrobiales bacterium | reverse complement strand
TAAATCTCCTACTGCTAGGCAAGGAAACGCCACAAGTTACCGCATTTGCACTTGAGGAAGAGGTCGGTTACGAAGCCCCAGCGATGCGGTTTCCCGACGAACCATCTGATCCGTTCATTCCATTTCGAACGGCTAGTTTCACACAAATTGATATGTCGAACCTTGCCGAAAGTTTGGAACGCGAACAAATGGACGCAATCAATCAAGTTAAAACAGTACGAAACTATCTTACTCTAATCGAAAAGACCGCGCTATCGTGAACTAAAATAAATGGTCGTGTCCCGTTTTCGTGTCGCTCCATGTTCTCGTTTAAGCGGCAATTTGCTTTTGTAAACCAACTGTAATTCATGTTTAAAATCTCACACAAATCTAATATAGGTAAAACCTATTATGTCATATAAATTATATATTTCTCAAATAACCAATTTGGCAGCATAATGTCACCAATATATGAAAGTGACAATAATAGTTATCTGATAAATGAAGGAATAGAAGATGAACATTAGCGAACCTGTAGAGACCAATGGCCGAATTTATCCTGCCCCAAAAACATGTGCAATAGCCATCTGTTTAGATGGATGTGAGCCTGAATATCTTGATGTTGCTATTGCAAAAGGCCTCATGCCGACACTTAAGCGTATGCGCGAAACTGGCACAGACCGTTTGGCACATAGCGTTATTCCATCTTTCACAAATCCTAATAATCTTTCAATTGCAACAGGGCGTCCACCAAAAGTGCATGGCATTTGTGGCAACTATCTTTATGACCCAGACACGGGTGAAGAAGTGATGATGAATGATGTAAAATTTCTACGCGCTCCAACACTGTTTGGTAATTTTTATAAGGCGGGTGCAAAGGTTGCTATTGTTACTGCAAAAGATAAATTACGTGCATTGCTTGGCGCAGGTTTAGAATTTGATCAAGACCGCGCAAAATGTTTTTCAGCCGAAAAATCAGATACTTCTACAGTCGAAATTCATGGACAAGACGCGGCTAGTAAATGGCTTGCTTTTCCTCAACCTGAAGTTTATTCAGCAGAGCTTTCTGAATTTGTGTTTGCCGCTGGTGTAAAGTTGTTGCGCGAATGGCAGCCAGATATTATGTATTTAACCACAACCGATTATGTACAACATAAATTTGCTCCTGACGATAAGCAAGCACAAGATTTTTACGAAATGTTTGATAAATATTTAACTGAATTAGATGCAATGGGCGCCGCAATCGTGGTTACTGCTGATCATGGTATGAAGCCTAAACATCTGGCTGATGGTTCACCTGCGGTGATTTACCTACAAGATTTAATGGATGAATGGTTAGGTGAGGCCAATGCGCGGGTAATTTTACCAATTACCGACCCATATGTTGTCCATCATGGCGCACTTGGTTCGTTTGCAACATGTTATTTGCCCGAGGACGCCAACCAAGCCGATATTATTGCTAAATTAATGCGTATCGACGGTATTATTGAGGTTTATACCAAAGAAGTTGCCATGCAGCAGTTTGAATTACCTGGCGATCGTATAGGGGATATTGTTGTAGTATCAGGTGAAAACATTTGTGTTGGCACATCAGAGGATCGACATGATCTAGCTGCGTTAAAAGAGCCGTTGCGTAGCCATGGTGGGTTAACCGAGCAAGTTGTTCCGTTTATTTGTAACCGTGTTATTGACCTGCCGAGTAAACCTGAATTACGTAATTTTGATGCATTTTATTACGCGACAACAGCTGCAGCACTTTAAAATTGGGAGACAATAATTATGAGTAAAGCACCAATTGAAATGCGTCATGAAATGATGAGAATTGCTGGTGAAAAAGTCGATACACAAGCGCGTATCGAGGTTCGCTATCCTTATACGAATGAGGTGATCGGCTCTGTGCCTGCTGGAACTGCTGAACATGTCCGTAAGGCATTTAAAATTGCTGGTGAATATAAACCAACATTAACCCGTTATGAACGTCAAAGGATATTGCTTAATGTTGCAAAAATCATTGACGATCGCAAAGCAGAATTGGCTCCAATTATAACGGCTGAATTGGGCATTTCGATTTCTGATGCACTATATGAGTGCGGTAGGGCATTTGATGTTTATACACTTGCTGGTCAAATGTCTATTCTTGACGATGGTGAGATTTATTCTTGTGACTTAACCCCACATGGTAAAGCGCGAAAAATTTATACAATGCGTGAACCACTCAATGCAATTTCTGCAATTACGCCATTTAATCATCCATTAAACATGGTGAGCCACAAAATTGCACCCGCAATTGCTACCAATAATTGTATCGTAGTAAAGCCTACGGAACTCACACCACTTACAGCGATTTGGCTGGCTGATGCACTGTATGAAGCTGGCCTTCCCCCACAAATGTTATCGGTTATAACCGGTTGGCCAAAAGACATTGGTGACGAAATGATTACCAATGAAAACATAGATTTGGTAACTTTTACAGGTGGCGTGCCTGTTGGTAAAATGATTGCAGCCAAAGCTGTCTACAAACGACAAGTTCTTGAACTTGGGGGTAATGACCCGCTGATTATTTGTAATGATTTATCAGACGAAGATTTAGCAAAAGCAGCCGATTTAGCCGTTGCTGGTGCGACTAAAAACTCGGGTCAACGCTGCACAGCAGTTAAGCGTATTCTTTGTCAAGAATCGGTTGCAGACAAATTCTCAAAACTTGTGCTAGAACGTGCTAAAAAACTCAACTTTGGTGATCCGATGGATCCGAATACAGACCTTGGAACCGTCATTAGCGCAGAGGCTGCTGAATTGTTTGAAAATAGAGTTTTAGAAGCCGCTGAACAAGGCGCCAAAATTTTGTATCACCCAAAAAGACAAGGGGCTCTATTACCGCCAATTGTGGTTGACCATGTTAATCACGAAAGTGATTTAGTAATGATGGAAACTTTTGGTCCTATCATTCCGATTATACGGGTTCCTGATGATGATGATGCTGTCAGAAAAATTTCTAACAGCACAGTATTTGGATTATCAGCAGGTGTTTGCACCAATAATTTCCACCGTATGCAAGCTTATATTACTGGGCTTAACGTCGGAACAGTTAATATTTGGGAAGTACCAGGATACCGTATCGAGATGTCCCCATTTGGTGGCATTAAGGACAGCGGTAACGGTTATAAAGAGGGTGTTGTTGAGGCAATGAAAAGCTTCACCAATATAAAAACATACTCTCTTCCATGGGTTTAACAAAAGCGCCCAACAAAGTTTGTTTTGTTGGGCGTTTATAATATTTTAAGTTAACAAAAGATTGGTATGCATAGTGGTAATTTTAACATTTCTTATCCAACTCATGGGTGCTACAATGTTGTTGCTCTACGCGGTTAGAATGGTTCGAACTGGTATAGAACGCGCTTTTGGCTCTTCATTCAAACGGTTAGTTACCCAAACTAGCAATCCATTAAGTTCTGCAGCTACTGGCCTAGCATTGGCCGTTGTTCTACAATCCTCAGCTGCCGTTGCATTATTAGTAGCAGGTTTTGCAAGTACAAATACAATAAGTTTTGCTGCTGGCCTTGCTGTTGTGTTGGGCGCTGATTTAGGCTCTGCATTATTAATTCAAGTTTTATCGTTTAAACTCGAATGGTTAACCCCAGTATTATTGGCTTTAGGCGGCGGCTTATTTATTAAATCAACTGGCCGTAAAATGAAACAGGCAGGCCGTATAATTCTTGGTATCACTTTTATATTGATATCACTTCGCTTTTTGCGTGAAACGATGGACCCTATTCGTGACAGTGAATTTTTACCCGTTTTGGCAACTTACCTAGAGGGCGACTTTATAACGGCATTTATTGCAGGTGCTGCGCTAGCATTTATTATGCATTCAAGTGTCGCAGTTATTTTAATGTGTGTTACTTTGGTGTCCATCGGCGCTATACCCATGCAAGCGGGTGTTTCTTTAATATTAGGTGCCAATTTAGGCAGTGCGTTAATTCCCATTCGTTTGAGTAAGGGGATGTCTGCTGCGGCACGACGAATTCCCATCGCCAATCTGTTGGTTCGCGGGCCAGCCGCATTTATATTGTTAATTATATTTAACTTCTTTCCAGTCATTGGTTATATTAGCAGTACTAATGATGCCCAAACAATTATTAATGTCCACATTGCACTAAATTTAATGTTGTTGTTAGCTTTGCCTATTTGTAAACCATTAGCCATTCCTTTACAAAAATTTATAACGGATGCAGGTTCTGATGAACAAATCACTCCAACCCATCAAATAAGTGTATTAAGCGATGTGAGTGCCAAATTGCCTCAAACCGCAATTATATGCTTAAGAAGAGAGACGTTGCGAATGGCACAATTGGTTGAAATGATGGCACTGCCTACAATGGAACTCTTTAAAGATTTTAATAAAGAACGAGCCCAATCTATTTTGGCTCAAGACGAATTGGTAAACCAAGCGCTTGATGGTATTAGACGCTATGTCGCAAAGTTACCGCTTGAGCGCATATCATCAGCAGATCAAAAGCTAGCGCTTGATTTAATGGAATATGCAATTGCTCTTGAAAATGCGGGTGACGTTATTGTCAAACGTCTGGTGCCAAGGGCCATTGAAAAATCAAAAAATCGAATTAAGTTTTCTGCTGCGGGCTATAATGAGTTGGTATTGATGCATGAAAAACTACTAGCAAACCTTAATCTGGCATTTAATGTTTTGATTTCAGAAGATTTAGACAGTGCTAGATTATTGGTTGAAGAAAAATCTGAAATGGCAAGAATTGAGCGATCAAGCAGAAAAAAACATCTCAAACGTCTTAGCCAAGGTGAAACAATTAGCTTTGAATCGAGCAATATTCATTTGGAAACTATAAGTTCACTTAAGGATTTGAATAGCCATATCGCTACAATCGCTTATCCAATATTATATAGAGGCGGTTTATTATTAGATACCCGATTAAAACAACTTAATGCGGATTAGCAGGCTTGAAACTGTTTGAGAAAACAAATAAGCTCACATGAATATATCATCTATTTTAGAGTTTCTCACTATGCGACATAGCCAGCTAAAAGCATTTCATTACGTGGCCATTTGCCAAGGTTTTTCTAAAGCGGCAAAAGCTTTATCACTTAGCCAGCCCGTTATCTCTGAACATGTTCGCAAGCTTGAACAAAATTATGATGTCCTACTTTTTGTAAGAGAAAAAAAACGAGTTAGTCTCACCGCTAAGGGCGAAGAGTTATTTTTTTTAACAAAACGTTTGTTTGAAGTTCATGAACAAATCGAGGAGTTCATGTCCGATAATCGTTCGGAGCTGAACGGTACTTTACGCATCATAGTTGATAGCGCTCATCATTTAGTCGATAAAATTAGCCAATTTAAAATACACCATCCTAATGTTTTTATTTCGCTTAAAACGGGGAATACTGGCGAAGTATTTAGTAAATTACGCTCTTATGATGCGGATATAGGTGTTGTTGCAAGCCTCAACCCAGGCAATGATATGGATGCGTTGGACTTAGGCCACACTAAGATCGTGGCCTTTGGTTCTAAAGCCCATAAACCTAATTTGAAAAAGAAATATAGCTTAAAAGAATTATCAAAAATGCCGCTTATATTTAGAGAAGTTGGTTCTAAAACTAGACAAAAAATAGAAGAAGAAGCAAAAAGATTAAATATAAGTTTAACCCCTACAATTGAAGCCGATGGGAGAGAAGCCGTGCGCGAGATTGTTGCCTCTGGTGCTGGCATTGGCTTTGTATCCGAGTTAGAATTTGGACATGATGATCGGCTTGTGCAGATTGAGATTGAAGATGTTCATATTAATATGAGTGAAAAGCTAGTTTTTTTGAAGCAACGCAGCGATGTTCGCCTGATTCTTGCATTTATGCGGGTAGCAAATCAAAATTATTGATATTAACTGAATCTAACTCAAGCACCGTCTGCTAATACGGTAAGTTTAATTGATCCTATTTTCAAGAACAGCCGCGCGGATGTATTAAAATCCCTTGTCATTGTTACTCGCATTAAAAAAACCAGTAATGATAGGAAAAACCTATTGAAAGATATTAAATAGCTATTTTACATATGTTTATTATAAGGCCATTCTTATTTTAAGAATAATCAAATAAACATATTATATATCCATTTGGGTATGCATTAGGAGCTTAATGATGTCACTCTTAAATTCGACCATAGAAAAACCACGTTTAGGCGAACCTTTTTTATTGACACCAGGACCGTTAACCACATCATATGCAGTAAAAGAAGCAATGCTTCAAGACTGGGGTTCTTGGGATGAAGAATTTAGGGCATTAACCGCAGAAATGCGAAAAGAATTATTAGCTTTAACGGGGGATATAAGCGACTCACTCGATTGCGTTCCCATGCAAGGCAGTGGTAGTTTTTCAGTAGAAGCAATGTTGGGCTCATTTTTACCACATGACGGCAAGGTGTTGGTGTTAAGCAACGGTGCTTATGGTAAAAGAATAGCGCAAACCTTAGAATATCTTGGTCGAAACCATGTCGTGTTGGACAAGGGTGACTATATGCCCCCGCGCGGTGAAGAGGTTGCTCAGACCATTAAAGATGACCCAGATATTACACATGTCATTATAGTACATTGTGAAACAAGTTCAGGCATTTTAAACCCAATAAAAGAAATTTCTGATGCCGTTAAAACCTCTGGCCGCAAATTATTAGTGGATTCTATGAGTGTGTTTGGCGCTGTAAAGTTGGATGTCACTGAAATTGACTATGTCGCTATGGTTTCCTCCGCAAATAAATGCATTGAAGGCGTGCCTGGCTTTGGGTTTATAATCGCGAAAAAAGACGAACTTGAAGCTGCAAAAGGTCGGAGCCATTCTTTATCATTGGATATTCATGCACAATGGGCGCATATGAATAAGACTGGCCAGTGGCGTTTTACACCACCTACGCACGTCGTCGTCGCATTTTTAGAAGCGTTACGTGCGCATAAAATCGAAGGAGGTGTAAAAGGTAGAGGCGCAAGATATGAAAAAAATCGTGACGTTATGGTTGCTGGAATGCGGCAATTAGGTTTTGAAACCTTATTAAATGATCGCTGGTTATCGCCAATTATTGTTACCTTCTTTTGCCCCGCGCACAAGAATTTTGATTTTGATATATTCTATAATTTGTTAAAGCAAAAAGGCTTCATTATCTACCCAGGAAAACTAACTTTAGCGGAAAGCTTTAGAATAGGGTGCATTGGCCAGATGGATGAGCATATAATGCGTAATGTCGTTTCTGCGGTTAAAGATACGTTAGAAGAAATGCAAGTTGATAGTGCAATACCGCCAGAACACGCATTGATAGAACGCGCTAAATTAATTTGAGGTGTAATGGCTTTAGAATCTATCATTTTTGTGTTAATCGCGGCTTTCTTGCATGCATTGTGGAATGCGTTTGTGAAAGCCTCAGAGGATCGCTTGTTTATTTTGGGCATGATCGCGACTGCTCATGTGATCGTCGGTACAGTATTGGCTATTTTACAGCCATTTCCATCAATTGATAGTTGGTACTTTATTGCAGCATCCACCATAATACATTTTGGGTATTATTTTTTAATCTATCACTCTTATCGTTTGGGCGATTTAA
The DNA here is from genome assembly GCA_013214985.1 of Hyphomicrobiales bacterium. Classification (GTDB taxonomy): domain Bacteria; phylum Pseudomonadota; class Alphaproteobacteria; order Rhizobiales; family OSC116; genus OCS116. The sequence goes on along the minus strand of JABSRY010000010.1, from coordinate 10,108 downwards.
GCGATGTATACCCCATTGCAAGGGGCATGGCGCCGGTCATAGTAGCAGTTGGTGCGCAAATTTTTACCAACGAATATTTGCCACCATGGGCTTGGGGCGGCATCATTATCACTTCCATAGGTATTTTCACGCTCTCTGGCAGTATTCTTAAAGGTTCAACCCCGCCAATTGCTATTTTAACTGCGGTTCTAACGGGTGTGCTCATTGGCATGTATTCATTAATTGATGGCATGGGCGTTCGGGTATCGGGTTCTGCATTAAGTTATATTGCTTGGCTGTTTATTGGCGAAATATTTGTATCGGTTTTCGTTTTTACTTACTTGCGTAAAAATTTATCAGCGGTGTCAACAAAAACCATAAAGCTAGGGATTATAGGCGGTTTCATTTCGGCAGCGGCATATGGCATTGTTATCTATATTAAAGCGTCAGAACCCTTAGGTTTGGTCTCAACTTTCAGAGAAACTTCTGTCGTTTTTGCAACACTTATTGGCATATTGTGGTTAGGGGAGCGGCCATGGAGACTTAAAATATTTGCGTCATTAATAGTAACTATTGGTGTTGTCATTATGGGCGTATTTGCAGTTTAAGGTGACGGTAAATGCCGGTTATCTGGCGGTTAAAGTCGTAGTCACATAACTGTAATAATAGAATTATATATTTGTAGCAGATTCAAAAGCTTTGGTTCTATTACATTTAGTAAAATGACCAAAAAGAGTCATATCATTCGGGCTAAGCCCGTTCAATTAAAAGGGAATTCACAATGAATAAAATTAAACAAATACTGCTTGCAACTACCATCGCGATTGGGTGTGTTTCAAGTGTTTCAGCAGCAGAACTTACTGTATATACAGCGCTTGAAGCCGATATTTTAAAAACCTATGCAGACGCTTTTAATAAAGATTATCCTGATATAAAAATTAATTGGGTAAGGGATTCAACTGGGGTTATCACAGCAAAATTATTAGCCGAAAAAGACAATCCACAAGCCGATGTCGTTTGGGGATTAGCAGCAACCTCTTTATTGCTGATGAAATCAGAAGGCATGCTTGAAGCTTATGCACCAAAAGGCGTAGAAAAATTAGACCCTAAATTTGTTGATACCAGCACCCCACCAGCATGGACAGGAATGGACGCATGGATTGCTTCTATATGTTACAACACCATTGAGGGCGCTAAAAACAATGTACCAGCACCGACAAGTTGGCAAGATCTAACTAAAGCTGTCTATAAAGGCCATGTCATCATGCCAAATCCAAATTCATCTGGCACGGGCTTCTTAGACGTCTCTAGCTGGCTGCAAATATTTGGTGAAGATGATGGTTGGAAGTTCATGGACAACCTACATAAAAATATTTCTCGCTATACGCATTCAGGTTCAGCGCCATGTAAACTTGCCGCATCGGGTGAAACGACGATCGGGGTTTCTTTTGCATTTAGGGGTGCCAAATCTAAAGCAGCTGGTGCACCAATTGATATTATAGTACCAACAGAAGGCGTTGGTTGGGATATGGAAGCCACCGCAATTATTGCTGGTACAGATGACTTAGAATCGGCTCAAAAATTGGTCGATTGGAGCATTACAAAAACCGCCAATGAGTATTATAATTTAGGATATGCTGTTGTTGCTTATCCAGGTGTTGCAAAAGCAGTTGAGCATTTCCCAGCAAACTTGGTTGAAAAGATGATCGATAATGACTTCGAATTTGCAGCGAATAATCGTGCGGATATTCTTAAGAAATGGGCTAACCGTTATGATGGTAAATCTGATCCTAAGAAATAAATAATATAAGAAATATGAAACCATTAAGTCAGGCGGGTTTTAACTCTCCTGACTTTCAAAATAAATATACGAATTATGCTTGGCTTGGAAGTTTTGCTTTAGCAGAGAGGGATAATGATGAATGTAGATGTGTCATCTGGTCAAAAGAGCCCGTATCTTCAAATTGAAAATTTATGGAAATCATTTGGTGATTTTGTTGCACTTAAAAACATAACGATGAATGTGCAAGAAGGCGAATTGCTGTGTTTTTTGGGGCCTTCAGGTTGCGGAAAAACCACCTTATTAAGAGCAATAGCTGGTCTCGAGTTGCAATCATCAGGTACAATTGAACAGGCTGGCATTGACGTCTCAAATCTTCCGCCTTCAGAACGAGATTTTGGCATTGTTTTCCAATCTTACGCTTTATTTCCAAATTTAACCATTTTTCGCAACATCGCATATGGTCTTGAGAATGTAGGGCGCAGCAAAAATGAAATAAAAGATAGAGTGTCTGAACTATTAGAATTGGTAGGGCTGTCTGAACAAGGTGAAAAATACCCTGCTCAACTATCAGGAGGTCAACAGCAACGCATCGCACTCGCTCGAGCCATAGCAACATCGCCCGGTTTATTATTGCTAGACGAACCCTTATCAGCACTTGATGCACAGGTGCGTGTTCATTTGCGCCATGAGTTAAAACAATTACAGCATAAACTTGGCATTACTACCGTTATGGTAACCCATGATCAAGAAGAAGCACTCTCTATGGCTGATCGAATTGTTATTATGCGCGACGGTATGATTGAGCAAATTGGTACACCCATTGATATTTACAAAAACCCTAAAACTTTATTTGTCGCTGGCTTTATTGGCGAGATGAATAAGATTGTCGCAACGGTTGGCAGTGAAAATAGTTTCAAAATTGGCAATCTTTCGTTAGAATGCGCCCCTCATAACTACGCAATTGATGCAGAAGTTGTTGCAACCATTAGGCCTGAAGATATTATCCCCCATGGTAGCGGTGCACGCTCTCCAGGGGCTGCGGATACAATAACCAACCCTCGTATTTCCTTTGAAGCTGAAATTGTTGATATGGAATTTCTTGGTGCTTTCTGGCGCGCTGAACTCTCTGGTGATAATCTTTCAGGCCAAATATTGTCAATAAATTTATCCATTAACGCTGTTAGACGTATGTCATTAAATATTGGCTCAAATTTACAATTGGAATTACCACCCGAAAATATTCGGTTATATCCCACAAATTTTGAACTATTGGAGCGTGAATAATGGTTAATACCCTCACACCTCCTGCAGCAACCATCAAGCCAAAACTCGGCAAGGATGATTGGATACAACGCGCTTTCATGTTCGTGATAGCACTTTACCTATTTGTTGCGCTTGCATTGCCACTTTATGCAATGTTGTCCAAAGCATTCTCTATCTATAACTTCGATTTAACAAAATACGAAGTTCAGATAAGTCAAAAAGATGGTTCATACCCGAACCCCGCTATCAATTTAAATGAGTTGAATAATGACATCGGTTTATATAGCGAAACAGACCTGATCAGTGATGCAAATGGTCGGTTGCGCATTGCAAAATTATTCACAGATTTTAGTTTTCGTAGCACTGTAAAATACAAGTTCCGCGCCTTGAACGATGAAACGTCCTATCTTGTTGCCTCTGAACTCAAATCAGGAAACCAATGGGTCGAACTAGATAGTAATACATTCCGCCGTTTGGTTTTAAGGCCCCATAGCGGCCGCGGTTTTGATAACTTTACCAGTTATTTTTCTAGGCCAGCATTAACCCAATCTATTAAAAACTCTTTATGGATTGCAGTGGTTTCAACCATCATCACCGTAACGCTAGCATTTTGGTTTGCTTATGCTTTAGCCCGCTCAAAAATGCGTTTCAAAGGTGTGTTTCGAATGATCGCGACCTTGCCAATTTTGGTGCCTTCATTACTTCCTGGCATCGCTCTTATTTATTTATTTGGCAATCAAGGGTTGCTAAAATCCTTCCTTTTGGGCGAAACCATTTATGGGCCCATCGGTATCGTTATTGGGTCGGTTTTCTTTACTTTTCCCCATGCGATGATCATCATTTCAACCGCGTTAGCATTATCTGATGCAAGATTGTTTGAAGCATCCAGTTCTTTAAAAGCTAGCCCTTGGAAAACCTTTTGGACAGTAACAATACCAGGTGCGCGTTATGGGTTGTTTTCAGCCGCATTTGTAGTGTTTAATTTAGTAATTACTGACTTTGGTTTACCAAAGGTTATTGGAGGGCAATATAACATGCTAGCGGTTGACATATATAAACAGGTAATTGGTCAACAAAATTTTGAAATGGGTGCGGTTGTATCGGTTATTTTGTTAGTGCCTGCTTTGTTAGCATTCGCCATAGACCGCCGCGTACAAAAAAAACAAGTTGCACTTTTGTCTGCAAGATCCGTTATATTTGAACCAAAACCCAACCGCTTTTATGACCGCATATTTTTTGCCTATTCTACATTAGTGTCAATATTCATTGTTGCTATAATTGGCGTTTGTCAGCTTGCCGCACTGGTAAAATTTTGGCCATATGATATGAGCTTATCCTTGATTCATTACAATTTCGAAATCATGGATGGAGGTGGCTGGTCTTCCTATCAAAACTCAATAATATTAGCAATTTTGACCGCCATCATTGGCACGGTCATTGTGTTTATGGGGGCCTATGTTGTAGAGAAAATAAAGGGTTTTCAAACTGGCCGCGCATTGTTTCAAATGTTAGCAATGTTGCCTATGGCAGTGCCAGGTATGGTGCTGGGTTTGGCTTATATCTTTTTCTTCAACAATCCCGATAATCCATTTAACTTCATATATGGCACAATGATAATTTTGGTAGTCTCTACTGTAACCCATTTTTACACTGTTTCTCATTTAACCGCAGTGACGGCGTTAAAGCAGATGGATATAGAGTTCGAAGCAGTGTCGTCATCATTAAAACAGCCATTTTATAAATTGGTCAAGAATGTAACGATACCAGTGTCAATGCCCGCTATATTAAATATATCAATCTACCTTTTTGTAAATGCAATGACCACGGTTTCGGCGGTTGTGTTTCTTTACTCAACCGACACGGCTTTAGCCTCGGTTGCTGTTTTAAATATGGATGATGCGGGTGATATAGCACCCGCTGCAGCGATGGGCATGTTAATATTTTACACCAATGCTGGCGCAAGAATATTACATACGATTGTTTCGACCCAAATATTAAAACGTTCTGAAAAATGGCGAAGGACGGAATAATTACAATGACTTATGAACAAAAGCACCGACAGCCATTTTGGATTAATGATGCGCTGAAGTGGGAAGTTGACACGCCCCCAATCCAGTTAACTAAAAACATTACGGTTGATGTTTGTATCATTGGCGGAGGCTATACAGGTCTTTGGACAGCAATTCAATTAAAGCAACAAAAACCAGAAATGGGTGTCGTCATCATTGAAAAAAACCTTTGTGGTGATGGTGCCTCGGGTCGAAATGGTGGCTGTATGTTAACGTGGTCTGCCAAATATTCTTCTATGGTGCGTTTATACGGTTTGGAAGAAGCCAAGCGCTTGGTAATTGCTTCTGAGCAAGCCTTGTTTAAAATTCGTGATTTTTGTTTAGCAAACAAAATCGATGCAGAAATACGCTTGGATGGTGCATTATTTGGGTCTACCAATGAAGCACAACTGGGTAATATGGATTCTGTCATAAAAAAACTAAAACAAGATGGCATTAATTCATGGGAATATTGGCAAAAAGATAAAGCTCAGTTAGCGGCAGGTTCTGCACGACATTTGGAGGGGTATCATTCACCAATAGGCGGTAGTTTACATCCCGGCTTATTGGTCAGAGGTCTGCGAAAAGTTGCAATAAATATGGGTGTTGAAATTTTTGAAAACACACCGATGACTACTCTTGCTGAAACATCACCCGCTATAATATCTACGCCTAATGCTAGAATAACCGCAAAAAAGATAGTATTAGCCTTAAACGCATGGATGCCTAAAAATTTTCCAAAATTTAATAATAAAATTATTCTGGTTTCGTCGGATATGGCAATTACCGAACCAATTCCTAAATTATTACAAGAAATTGGCATAAAGGATGGAAAATCCATATTAGACTCGCGTACCTTTGTAAATTATTATCACTCAACAATCAGTGGCCGTTTAATGCTCGGCAAGGGGGGGAATATGTTCGCATTTAACAATATCATTCACCCTGCTTTTGATAAGAAAAGTCGGTATGAACCACAGTTAAGAAATACCATGGATTGGTTATTTCCTAAATTAAAAAACGTGTCTATTGCGACAACATGGACAGGCCCTTCTGATAGATCGGCCACGGGGTTGCCATTTTTTGGACATTTAAATGGCAATAACGACATTGTTTATGGATTGGGATATTCGGGCAATGGGGTAGGGCAAACCTATGTTGGCGGTCAATTTTTATCCGCAATGGTGCTGGATCTGGACAATGAATGGACAAATTCGACAATGGCTAAAGGGCCTTTGGGTAGTTTTCCGCCTGAACCCATAAGATGGCTGGGAGCGATGACCGTTAGAAACGCAATAAGGCGTAAAGAAAAAGCGGAAGACCTTAATAAATCACCAAATTGGGTAGATATGCAACTCGCTAAAATTGCAAATAGTGCAGGAAAATCAGACAAGAATTAAGTGTATTTAGTTTTATTAAATACCGCCTCATTTTTTCATTTGATCTCTTATTTTTTAGTGGGGTTGCAGATCAGATAAAAAGGTAGCTGCCCATTTGGCAAATATATCGCCATCAGCACCCATATCAACTTGTTTCCGAGCGTTGGTAATAAGTTCTGGGTCGATTTTGTGCTCAACGTCGTCAATATAATGATGCATATATTTTGCACTAAGCTCGGGATGAAATTGTAATGTTAGGATATGATTATCTTTTATAACCATAGCATTTAAACATTGCTGATTTTGGGCAATTAGTTGCATATCCGATGATAATTTTGTCACCTGCTGAAAATTACCAGCGTGAAGTTTAAGAGATTCTGCCTTGGGTTGCATCCATTCTTTTTGTTTAATAATATCAAACTTAGTGACACCTAACATTAAGGGTTGATGATTAACACTGCCGCCCAAAGCCAAGGCCACAGCTTGGTGGCCAAAGCATACAGCAAATATTTTAATTCTAGCAGCATCTAATATCCGAATATGATGGAACAATTGTTCCATCCATGGTGATTTATCGGTCACATACGCCTTTGATCCCGTAATAACGACACCATCATAATCTGTTGGATTAGATGGGAAATTACCTTCCATGACATTGAAATGTTCAAATTTTGTATTTGGCATATGTGGCGATAACATGAGTTCAAATTTTTGGGCATAGTCGTCAAATTTACTGAGCTCATCTTCACCCCAGACATCGGTTAAATATATTGCAATTTTTTTTTGATCATACACTACTTAACCAGATATTTATTGTAACTACAATTCAAAAGCAATAAAAGTCTTGATGCTATAATTTTCCCCTAAATGTCCTGTTAAGCTGAGTACCAAATGGTCTAATCAGATAATTTAGTGTCTCTGTTGTTTGATCCTGAATAACATTTGCAGATAGTGACGATGAGATGGGCCGCACCTTCCCTGGCTATGAATTTGCCCTATAAAAGACGTTGTGAGCGCTTGCCGCCATTGTGTGATGGGCAATTAAACGGTAAAGTTTTACGCCTTTACCGCCCAATATAATTTGTAAATACACAGTATGAATTATATATGCACGGCATGGCCAAGGGCGGCCATGGCGCTTTCCATGAAGCTTTCATTTAGGGTTGGGTGCACATGAATGGTATCGGCAATATCTTCTAGCCTTGCACCCATTTCTAGCGCTAGGGCAAATTCACCGCTCATTTCGCTAATATGGGGGCCAACGGCTTGTATGCCAATAATTAGGTGATTGTCTGCCCGCGCAACCACACGCACAAAACCGCCTTCTTTGCCAATTTGTTGTGATAAAGCCCGCCCATTGGCAGCTAGCGGAAACTTGCCAACTTTAACCTCGATATTGTTTGCTTTGGCATCTTTAGGCGATAGGCCGATGCTAATAATTTCTGGCTCGGTAAAGCAAATGGCCGCAATGGCTGTTTGGCTGAATTTACGTTTTTGCCCTGCAATAATTTCGGCAACCAATTCGCCTTGTGCCGAGGCCTTATGGGCAAGCATCGGCTCGCCAATAAGGTCGCCAATTGCCCAAACATTACGCATGCTTGTATGGCACCTATCATCGACTTTAATGAAGCGGTTATGCGTGTCTAATTCAACCCCCATATGCTCTAAGCCCCAGCCCTCTAAATTGGCTTTGCGGCCAACGGTGACTAAAATTTTATCGGCTTCTATGGTTTCGATTTTACCATCGGCATTTTCGAACCTTAATGCCCCATGTGGGTCTAAACCTGCAGCTTTTGAGTTTAAATTAACCGCAATATCGTGCGTTTTAAGCCAATTGGCAATAGGGCGGGTAAGCTCGCTATCAAATGTTGGCAATATGTGGTTGCCCGCTTCGATAAAAGTAACTTCGCTGCCTAATTTTGCATAAGCAATACCAAGCTCTAAGCCAATATAGCCTGCGCCAATAACCGCTAGTTTTTTAGGCAAAGTTTTTAAATCAAGCGCCTGCGTTGAATTGATTACTTTATCATCAAATGGTAAAAATGGCAGTTCAACGATACTAGAGCCGTTGGCCAAAATAATATGTTCGGCGGTAATTTTAAATTCTAAAACTGCCCCATCAGCATCTTTGCTGGTTACAACGCAGGTTTTTGCATTGCGAAATTTTGCCCAACCGTGCACAACCTGCACGCCTGCTTTTTTTAACAATGTTTCAACGCCGCTATTGAGTTGGTTTACAACGCTTTCTTTCCATTCATAGGTTTTAGCAAGGTCAAGCTTGGGTGCTGCGCTAAGGCTAATGCCCAAATTGCCAGTTTCGCTAATCGCGATATGCTTAATGTCTTCAAATTTACTAGCCGCATGAATGAGCGCTTTAGAGGGAATGCACCCACGAATTAAGCAAGTACCACCAACTTTATCGCCCTCGACCAAAATTACATCTAGCCCCAATTGCCCTGCACGAATGGCCGCGACATAACCGCCAGGGCCGCCGCCGACCACTAAAACTTGGCAATTTTTACGGTTTAAATTTATATGTGTCATGAGGCGTCTCCCTTAACAGATGGGCTTGGCATAAATAAAGTTGCGGGTACTTCAAGTAGACTTTTAATATATTGAATCATCAGTGCACCATCATAACCATCGACAATACGATGATCGAATGAGCCTGAAATATTCATCATTTTACGAATGACAATTTCGCCTTCAATAACCATCGGGCGCTCGACTAGCTTATTATTACCAATGATGCAAACTTCAGGTGCGTTAATAATTGGCGTGGTAACAATGCCGCCAATTTTGCCCAAGCTTGTAAGGGTTATGGTCGAGCCAGTTAATTCATCGCGCGTTGCGGTGCCTGTTCGGGCTTTATTGGCAAGGTCCAAAACCTTATCGGCATATTGCCAAATATCCATTGCTTCGGCGTGTTTTATAACGGGTACCATAAGCCCGTTTGGTGTGTTTGCAGCCATGCCAATATGTGCCGCATCAAATTGGGTGATAATACCCGTTTCTTGATTATAATGGCTATTGCATTGCGGAAATTTAACCACGGCTTTGGTAAGTGCTTTAATCATAAATGGCAATAAGGTGAGCTTAGGTTGACCTTTTTGGCGCTCGGCGTTTAATTGCCCGCGCAATTTTTCTAAATCAGTTAAATCAACTTCCTCGACATAGGTATAATGGGGAATGTTGCGTTTTGAATGCTCCATCGCTTCGGCGATTTTTCGCCTAATACCGCGCAACGGAATTTCGGTAATGCCTGTTTGTTTTTGGCCTTCGCTTGATGCCACAATACCGCCATGGCGGTTTACGTTTGAAATATATGCACCGCCAGAGGCGATGAAACCATCTAAATCATCATGGGTTAAACGACCAGCAGGGCCTGAGCCTACAATTAGGCTTAACTCTATATCAAGTTCAGCCGCGCGGCGGCGTAAAGAGGGGGATGCCAAAATGTCTGCCGCATTACCCGATGATATAGCGGGCGCAGCTTTTGCTGTAGCAGCAGGTTTGATTGGTGTAGGCGTTGCTTCGATTTTAGGTTTTTCTGTCTTAGCTCTAGGCGCATACGTTGTTTGGTTTACATCGGCTTCAACTTCAATGGCGACCAATACACTGCCAACATTATCAATATCGCCGACATTGCCCGCGAT
>JABSRY010000001.1 GCA_013214985.1 Hyphomicrobiales bacterium | reverse complement strand
GTTTTACACTTCGACTTTGGCGTATCTTATCAAAGCCCTGGTGAAACCGTTTTAGAGCTACTTGGGCGGGCGTGGGTTCCCAGTCTAGTTTTGGGCGGCGGCGGCGTGCTTTTTAGTACACTGTTCGGCATAATGCTCGGAATATTAGCAGCCATAAACCGCAACAGTTGGATTGATTATGTTGCCTCAGGCATTTCAACACTTGGTCTCACAATTCCAGTATTTGTTTCAAGCATGCTCTTGATTTTAGTTTTTGCTGTGTGGCTGAACTGGTTACCTGCAAGCGGATGGGGAGAGCCGAAAAAATGGATATTACCAATTATTGCTTATGCAGCAATTCCGACAGCGACCTACGCCAGATTTACTAGATCAGCAATGCTCGACACGCTTAACAAGCCTTTTGTTATGGTATTACGTGCCAAGGGTTTACCCGAGCGAAAAGTAATTTTTCAGCATGTTTTACGTAATTCCGCAATTCCAATGGTTACTGTATTTTTACCAATGTTTATAGGAACTGCAACAGGTAGTATTTTTGTGGAGGCAATGTTTAGAGTACCCGGACTCGGTGCTTACTTTGTTTCAAGTATTAAAACGAGAGATTACCCGTTAGAAATGGCTTTAATTCTCATGATTACAGTTATGTTCTGCTTCGCATATTTCTTAACAGATATCGTCTACGCAATGTTAAACCCAAAAATTAGATTGGGAGGGAAAGTTATTAAATGACGAATTTAGATGCAACACAACCCGAAATAAATAAGTCAAATTCGGGTGTAGAAACAACTGAGAACTTACCAGTTACTAGAAATCCATTATATTATGCGTGGCGTCGATTTATTGCGAATAGAGGCGCGGTCGTGTCTGGTACCATCTTACTAATCATCATTTTGATGGCTGGCCTCGCGCCCTACATTACGCCAACAAGCTATGAAGAACAGAAATTCCTCACGGAAAACTTAAGCTTTCCTTCGGCGGAGCATTGGTTTGGCGTAGATGATTTAGGCAGAGATTTTTACACCCGCATTGTTTACGGTGCGCGCATCTCCCTTAGCATTGGATTTATCGCTGCCACATTCAGCGTATTTATAGGTTTGCCACTCGGCGCACTTTCTGGATATTACGGAGGCACCGTTGACTGGTTCGTCATGCGTATCGTGGAAATATTCTCAGTTGTCCCGCCTTTAATGGCTGCACTGCTTTTAGCAGCACTTACAGGTGGTGGATTTCTCAGCATCGTAGCAATTGCTGCTTTATTTGGCTGGGTGCCTGTTTGTTTGTTAGTGAGGGGCCAAGTTATGGCATTACGAGATGCAGAATTTGTTCGTGCAGCAAAAGCACTTGGTGGCTCTCATCAATACATAATTTTCAAACATCTTATTCCAAACTCAATTTCTCCAGTTATTGTTGGCTTTGTTCAGGCCATTCCACTTGCGATGATGTTAGAAGCAGGTTTAAGTTTTTTAGGTGTTGGAATTGCTCCACCACTTCCGAGTTGGGGGCAAATGATTAATATAGGTATTGACTTTATGTTCTTTTATTGGCATCTAGCGCTTTTCCCAACATTAGCATTGGCTGTAACAGTCCTGGCGACAACATTATTTGGTGACGGATTAAGAGATGCGCTTGATCCAACTTTAAAGGGGTAATAAATTGACCAAAAAAATGCGCGAATTATTTTTATTAAAAAAAGACATGGTGTTCTTGAATCATGGCTCATTTGGTGCATGCCCAAAACCCGTGTTTGAGGCATATCAAGCTTGGCAATTGAAATTAGAGCAGCAACCCGTAGAATTTCTGGATCAATCACGCGACATTATTAATAATTTCAAAACCGTCAGAATGGCCCTAGCGAAAGAACTAGGAGCCTCATCTGAGGATTTAGTGGGTGTCATTAATGCAACGGAAGGTCTGAATATTGTTGCGCACTCGCTAAAACTACAGCCAGGTGATGAAATATTAACGATCAATCATGAATATGCCGCACTAGAAAATACTTGGGAGTTGGTTGCAAAACGATCAGGTGCAAAAATTGTAGAGGTGGAAATTTCGTTACCTTTTGTTAACAAAGAACAATTTGTCGATACGTTAATTAATGCAATGACTGAGAAAACCAAAATATTGTTTTTGAGTCATATTTCTTCGCCAACAGCATTATTATTCCCAATAAAAGATGTTGTGGCGGAGGCCCGTTCAAGGGGCATTATAAGTATAATTGATGGTGCGCATGCACCAAGTTTAATAGATTTGGATTTAGATGCTCTTGGTGCTGATTTTTATTGTGGTAATTGTCATAAGTGGATGATGGCACCAAAAGGGTCTGCTTTTTTGTGGGCAAGGAAAAAAGTCCAGCCGTTGCTTGAACCAATTGTGGTCAGCCATGGTTGGAAGACACAGTTAGGTGGGCCAGAGCAACAGGGTGGTTTTGGGAATAGCCGCTTCATTGATTGTTTTGAAATTAGAGGAACGCGTGACCCTGCTGCGTGGTTAGCAACACCAGATGCCATTAAATTTATGAAACGGCATAACTGGAGTGAGAGAGTAAAACAAGCAGATGCTTTAGCAAAAGAAACCGCACAAATTATCAGTAATTTAACCAAAATTCCATTGTTAAGTACTCCTGAATTTTGTGCACCTCAAATGATTGCGCTGCAACTACCTGAATGTGATGTAGATGACTTAAAACGGACATTATATGAAGACTTCAACATTGAAATACCCGTCTACAGATGGAGAGGCCGATGCATGATAAGAATTTCGATTCAAGTTTATAACACAGTTGAAGAAGCAAGACTTCTAATTGTTGCCTTAACAAAGTGCCTAAATCTTTGAGCTGACATAAAAATTTAAAAATATAATCAATTCATCAGATTTTCAATAAACTGATGAATAAATTAAGGAAAAATTGAAAATTGAAAAAATATTCATTCCAACTTTATAGTGCACGTAATTTTTCTTCATTGGCAGATCTATTGAAAACGATAGCTTCAATGGGGTATGAGCAAGTCGAAGGGTTTAGCGATCTATATAATGATTTAGAAAAGCTCACCAATGCACTGGAACTTTCTGGTTTACAAATGACTTCAGGTCATTTTGGAATTGATGAGTTAGAGAACGATATTGAAGGTTGTATGGCGGTTATTCGTGCAACAAATATGAAGGCTATATTTTGCCCTTATTTATCGCCCGAAGAACGCCCCCTAACAGCCGTTAAATGGTCTGAATTTGGTACTCGGTTACAGAAAGGGTTCTGTCGCAAAGATTTTAGGTTTTTATTGATATTTTCATCTGAGCCTATAAACATGTTAAAAAACAAGCAACATATTTAGGTGGTTCTGTCGCAAATTTTTCTCAGTGCCTAGCATTTTGAAATAAAGAATAACATAAAAGCATTTCAGAGTAATTTTATGTTAAATAGACACTAAAACTTGGTGTTTAATTACAAAAAAATAACCTTCAAAAATTTTTGCGACAGAGCCACAACAAGACGTAAGCGTTCAAGCAATCGCTCAAATGGACGCACAGCTCCGTTCATGCTTTTGCAAAACCCCACGCCCCTTTTACCGCGAACTTCAATTTCCAGTATGATTTCATCAGTTGATTCATCATGCACAATTTCAACATCCCTGAACTGCAATAATTTTGCCTCATCAGGACGTAATCCAGTATTCGCCATAAACAACACATAATCATGCAATTGTTCAGCATTCCACTTAAAGCACGGGTTTTTGGGCTTATTGGCACGTCTGCGTGTCGCTTCATAAAGCTGCTTATATTCTTTTGCCGTAAACCAAGCCCGATGCGAGATTTTCGTCTGAGAGTTATAGGGGGATGATAGATCGGGTAAATGTTTCAGCCAGCCATGTCGCATGGCTGTCTTTAGCACTTGTCGAAGGGTGACCGTTTCGTCATGTAAAGTACTACGAGCGGGAGGTTTCCCGCCCTTCGCACTTTCCATGCGGGATATGCGGTAATCCTGAACTTTACCCGCTGACACTTCAGACAAACCAAGTTCACCAAAGAACGGCAGCAAATGAAGCCGTAAACGGTCATGGTGACCCTTTACCCACTTTAAACTTCGCTGTCCTTGAGTAATAACATCATATTCTTTTGTAAATTGTTTGGCAGCAAATGAGAAGAGTTTCTCATTTTTAAGTTCCCCACGATGATGTTTACCGCGCAGAACCAAATACCAGTCTTCAGCAAACTCTTTTGCTAAAGATAAGCTCACCTCTTTGGTCGAGGCTCGTCTTTTTTTGCCATGTAAAAATGTAGAACATTGCCAGAAAGGCGTGTTGGGACGCTTATAAATTTGTACTTTGTCGCCCATAATGGTGTGAATCGCCATCTGTAACGAGACACTTATACTGATACTAAATAATTCTGGGATATTGTGGGATTATGCGGGATATATCGGGATAAGAACCCCGAAAACCCTAAGATTTTACGAGTTTTGAGTTTAAATCCCAAAAAGAGCTTAGACGTTTTGCTTGATACTAGAAAACAGCCCAATATTGACCAATTTATAAAAAAGGCGTTTTGCGTGATACTGCTTTAAAGGCTTTTAAATAGGCGTTTATAGCGGTTTTAAAAGAAATTTATAAAAAAAGAACTGGGGCATAACTGGGGCGTTTTTTTGTTTTTGCCCCAGTTTAATTTTATGTTACAAAACAGTTAGTTACCTATTGTGTTTTAAGAAATCGTGTAATTTTTGTAATTCTGTATCAGTTAGTCCATCTAAAACACTAAGCTCAACACCTAACACCCAGAGGGTTAGTTTTTCAATAGTATTGTTGATGTTTTTAAGTTCATTTTCTATTAAAAATATTAGCTTGTTTTCGCGTAAAGGCTTTCTAGTTTTGTCTTTCTCGCTTGCATGATTAAATGTATTAACAATAATGCTATCAACTACTGTTACGTTTTTATTGTTTGTGAAATTTTGAACCAATGCATTGGTGTTCTTAGTGTCTTTTTCTTCAAAATCCTCATTTTTATTTAAAATATTTTTAAGTTTGCTCTGCTTTTCATCCAATGAAATATCTCCTTTTAAAATTAAATACATAGAAAAATTAGCTGACTAATTTTAAAAAGCTCTTAAAGTCAGTACTTTTATTACTGTCGCTACCATCTTCATCTTCTAATAATATTTCATAAGCTAACATCAAGGCTTCTGCTTTTGGTTTAGGTGGTAATGTACTACCATTTTCATTTAATGCTGTTTCTAGCACTTCGATTGCATCAGCTAAAGTTTTTTTATCTAAGGGTGTTTGGTTAACGATTGGTCGTGTCGCTTCATTCATATCACCTCCATAAACAAGCCAATCAATAGAGACCTCGCATGTATCAGCTAATAAGCGGAGGTTCGAAAGTGTAGGTTCTGATATTCCCGTAACATATTTACTTAGCGTTCCTAATGGCATACCCGCCTTGGTGGCTATATATTTATTTCCGCCATTTTTTTTAACCACCATTTTCAAGCGGTCTTTAAACTCCGAATAAGACATAAAACCCTTAATTATACACAAAAACCTAATTAGGTATTTACAAAAACCCCTAATTATGTTTTATTCAGTTTACCGAATAGACAGATTAACAAAAAACAGTGATCGAAACACTGTTGTAAATTGGAGCTAATATGCCTGTTATAAATCGAACATGGTCACGCCATAGAATATTGGCGGAAATCAAAGAGCAAGGCTATACCGCCATCGCGCTTGAAAAAGAATTAGGATTAAATCTTTATGACATTTCTGTCTCTTTTGATAGACCATTCCCTAAAGCAGACAAGGCATTAGCCAGTTGGCTTAAAATACCTTTGTGTGAGATTTGGCCTGATCGCTATCATCCTAATGGCATGCGCCGTGTTCAACAAAACTACCCTAACAGAAATATTATGCTTGGGTCTAGTAAAATAGGAGAAGCGGCATGAACAATTGTTATTGCATTAAAAATAGTAATGGTTTGTTGTTTGCGTCAGCGGCTTTTGGTGGAGGTAAAGTAACATTTACAAATTATTTGGCGATGGCAAGACTTTATAACAGCCGTATAAGTGCTGAGGTATCGGTTAAACGGAACGGACTTGAAGCTGTTAAAATAGTGACGGTGTCAGCATTAGGAGAAGTGGCATGAATAAGTCTTTTAAAAATGCGAATTGTCTTTATTGTAATGAACCACGCTCTCAAATAGTTTTTCATGTTTGTGAAAAACCTTGTAATGTTGATGGGGTATATTGCCCTGTATGTGGTGGTTACTTACTTGATGCACATGAATGTGGTGAATTGTTTTTTATACAAGTATGTCATGGTTCATTCCGATCTAGTATAGGTGTTTTCGCCGAAAATTCGATAATTGCATTAAAGAAGTTAATACATACTAGCGCATTCGATCACTATTTTGGTCATGTTCCCACTATTCATTTCCTCATTCGTTGTAGTCAGAATACTGACGAAATATCAGTAAGTTTTAACGGCAAAGAAAAGCCTTCTTATAGCATGATTTCGAAGTCCAACACTGGGCATCCATATTTCGAAAAAATGCGTATTAAAATTATTGATGAATGCGTTACAAAATTTGCAACGTTGGCCAAACAATCTGGCCAAACTCTTAGTAGCGAATGGCGTAAATATTTAATCACAGGGGAAATGCCCTAATAAATAATCAATTCATTTAGCCAAGGAGTTTTGTGTATGGCGCGGATGAAGAAGGATGATTTGACGGGTGATTTGCTAAGTTGGCAGCCCGCCAAAATTACCAAAGAATATGAGAAACAGGCGGTTAAAGCCCATGATGCCAGTGCTAAATATGCCAAGGCGATTGCTTTAACTTTGTCTGAATGCCCTTTAAACCGAGAAGAGATTGCTGAACAAATGAGCGTTATTTTAAATGAGACATTCTCTAAAAACATGCTTGATGCTTATGCTGCTGAGACGCGGCCAAGTCATATGATTAGCTTGGCTAGGCTTGAAGCATTTATGCAAGTGACGGGTGATATTCGGATATTATCATTACTTGCGGACGGGTTTAAATGCATTGTTGTGGATGGGATGTTTAGCCATTTAATTAAATCGGTGCAAATCAGAGAAAAAGCTGCTGAATTGGCTGAACAGGAAAAACATCATAAGGCAAAATATAAGCATATAGCAAGTATGAGGGGATTTGACGTATGAGCAATTTAATCCCTAAAAATGTGTTTTATACACCTCAAGAAATTGCTGATATGGAATTGAGAGGCTTGCCAAATGATAAGAGCCATTTAAATAAATTTGCCAAGCGCGAAAACTGGCAATCCAAGGGTGAAGATTTAGCTCGCCCACGCTCTGGCAAGGGTGGTGGATGGGAATATAATCCTTCGGTTTTTCCCGAAGTTGCACAGAATGATTTTATTGTGCGTCAATTTAAAAATGTACTTAATGAAAACTCAGAATATCTACAAGAAACTACCGCAAAAAAAGCGGCTGAAAAGGAAATTATTTACATTGATAATAGCCGAATTTTGGACAGCAAGGAAGTTATAGAACGTGATGCAAAATTAGATATTTTACGCTGTTGGGAGATTTTCAGAAACCAACATAAAGGCTTAAAATCTCGCGCTGATAAAGCGTTTATATTTATGTATAATAGCGGGCAATCTAATTTTGAATGTATTCAACATGCCTGTATTAAATCCATCTCTAAACCGAGTTTAAATAGGTGGTTAAAAGACCGTAATTCTTACAAAATTGGCAACCTTGCCAGCCGAGGCGGTGGACGTAAAGGTACTGGCTTTTTTGAGAATGCATTAGGCGGTAAAATTAAGATACAAATCGGCGCTCATTATTTAAATAAGCCACAAATTAGTATGCAACAAATGCTTGAGGCTATCACCCTACAATTCGGATCAGAAATTGAGTTTAACGGCAAGATGGTCAAGATGCCACATAAGCGCACTTTAACGCGGTTTTTTAACGGCTTTATGGCTGAATATGAAAATGCGTTTATGATGGAGCTAGACCCAGATGGTTATAAAAATCATATAAAACTTGTTGGCAATAATATGAATGCTCATGTGGTGCGATTTAATCAAAAATGGGAAGTTGATGCCTCGCCAACTGATATATTAACCACAGACGGGCGCTATACATTATATGCATTGATTGACGTATTTAGCCGCCGTTTGATTATTTATATTAGTAAAACACCGAAAACTGAGGCGGTATTAGCGCTTACGCGTATGGCAATATTATTATGGGGTATTCCAGAAGAAATATCCACCGACAATGGTAGTGATTTTGTGTCGTTACGTTATATAACCGCATTAAAAGATTTGAATATTGTGCATCATCGATGTACCGCTTATAGCCCAGAGCAAAAGGGTACAGTTGAGCGGGTTATTAAAACCATAAACCATGAACTTATGAGCATGATACCAGGATTTATTGGGCATAGTGTTGCTGACCGAAAAAAGATTGAAGCCAGAAAGAGTTTTGCCAATAGATTGGGCACAAAAAATGAGAAGTTATTTTGCATAGAAACCACCCCTGAGAAGCTACAAGAATATTGTACTCAATGGGCAGAATTTAAGTATGGCCGTAGGGAGCATGGCGGCATTGGCATGAATGGTATGTCACCTTTTGGGAAGCAAGATACTTGCACAAAAGAATTGAAAAAAATAAAAGATATTGCCGCGCTTGATTTGTTATTTGCACCAACTGCTGGTGTGCGGACATTTACTAAGCACGGTGTCCGAATTGATAAAGAATTTTACTGGTCATCAGAGGTTGAAGTTCATTCAAGGGTTTATGTGGTGCATTCGCCTGATGATTTGGGCATTATTTATTTATTTGATGAAGATAAAAAGCGTTTTATTAGCATGGCTGAGTGTCCTGCACTTAGCAAAGTAAACCCACGGGCAATGATTAAAGCCAAGCAAAAAGACCAAAAAGAGCAGCATAGAAGGGCATTAGCAGATATTAAATCGCAAGCGCGCAAAGCCAAACCTAGTGATTTGGTTGAGGGTATTATGGCGGAAGCCGTAAAAGAGGCTAATAATGTTACAAGGCTGCCTAAACGCGAGGTTGATTATACCACGGATGCGCTGGATGCGGCGGGTGATGCTTTGGGCGGTTATAAAACGGTTGAGAAGCATAAAGTTGAAGTTGAGATTGTGCAGCATCCTAAAGTGGTGGTAGTTGAGCCTGAGCATATCCAGCGAGCTAATGCCTATATAAAATGCAATAAAATATTAGCCAATATTAAGGCTGGTAATGATGTTTTATCTGCAGATAAGCGCTGGGCTGACGGCTATGTGAAAAATGCCAATTATATATCTGAGAAGATAATGGAAGAAGCGATTAAAGCGGCTAATGACAGCTAGCTTAAGAGAATTTGTACTGCGTAAAAATAAGTGATCATTGAATGTTCAAGCATCCAATGATCGGTAATTTTAATTAGGTCAAGATTGAGGTTCAATATGACTAAAAATAATGAAAAAATGCCAGAGCGCGACACAAATGTCAAGCGGCGATGGCAATTAGACTGTAGTGGGGTGTTAATTGCCACTAAGGATAGAAGGTTACGTTTGTTTGTAATTTTTAATGAAGATGATAACGAGGCATTACCTTTATTCAGTCGCCTTGATGTTGAAATTGATGTCGCAGGTTTAGGAATGATCGGTGAAGGCATTAATTGTTGGGGTTATTTTCCTGATGAAATAATGATGGATAGCGGCCTTCAGTTTGGAACGAAGATGTTTCGAAATCATCTTGCAACACTTGGCATTGAGTCATCCCATCACAATTACTACCGCCATAATCTTACTGGCAAAGTCGAGCGTATTATGTGCGATTTATACCGCTCATTTATGAGGGACTTAAACGGTAAATTTCATGCGGATTATTTAAAGCTGAGTGTTAGTGAAGTTGAGCTCAATAAATATTGTGCCGATTGGTTTAAAAGCAAGGGTTCTGCTCATGTTTTGAATAAAGAATTGGGAGGTAAAAATGTCTAGTAATTTCGCACATATTACCAATGTTCAAAACTTCAACAATCTAATGACGCATATGATGAATGCGGATGATAGCTTACCTTCTATTGCGTGTTTTTATGGTGCGTCTGGTGTTGGTAAAACCACTTCGGCTATTTGGGCGATGAGTGCACATCAGGCTAAATATATAGCGGTTGGTGGCAGTTGGACAAAGCGCACATTGATTGAGAATTTGGCAAAAGAATTTCATATTAGTTCCATTCGATCAGTGCCTGATGGCGTTGCTCGAATTATATTTGAATTAAAGCAGAAAATTCGCCCTATTATTATTGATGAAGCGGATTATTTAATCGATGGCGCGAAAGTGCCAAAGATTGAGCTTATTCGTGAGATTAGTGACGCGACTAATTGCCCCATAATATTATTGGGTGAAGGTCAATTACCATCGAACATACGTTCATTAGAGCGGGTGCATAATCGGGTGTTAAAATGGCAAGTTGCCGAGCGTGCTAGCAATGAAGATATAAAACTTTTGGTTGAGAAGTTTGCGCCTGAATTAACTTTTTCCAAGGATTTAATTGAAAAATTAAACAGTCATAATAAAGGTATTATTCGTTACGTTATGGCGGACATATATGCCGCTTGTGATGTTTGCACAGGGCTAGATTTAAAGGAAATCGACCTTGCTATATTTAAAGCGAAGGGCGGGTTTAACAATAGCTATGCGCCAAATGGGGGGAAAGCTTGATATGTCACAACTTCCTATTGATTTATTCCACCAAGTAAAATTTAAAACCAAGCGTGGCCACCAAGCTTATTGGGATATTATTAAGGTGCTTGGTGCGAATGAGCAGAGTTTTACGATGAACGAAGTTTATCGGCGCACGAAACATCATAGCGCCTCGGTTTATGATTATGTGAAACGCTTGACGAAGGCTAAATATATAAAGATTATTAGACGTGAAAAAATGCCAACGGGTAAAATGCAGCATCATTTTATAGTTTTAAAAGCGGTTATGATTGCGCCTAGGCTTAGGCGTGATGGTAGTGAAAGTCTACCGACTTTAAATAGTCAAATGTGGTTTGCTATGCGGGTAGAAAAAAAGTTTAATGCTCGTGATATTGAAGCAGTTGTACCAAAGGAAATTGAGGTAATTGTTGATGGTGTTAGGCAGTTTGTTAAGCAAGATGGGGTTGAATTATCGACTGTTAAAAGATATTTAACAGCACTTTATAAGGCTGGATATTTAAAAATTATCGAACCCCATGGCAATAAGCAACTAACCCGTTATTGGTTGATTAATGATACTGGACCATTAGAGCCAAAAATACAGCGTTGCAAAATGGTTTGGGATCAGAACCTCAATCAAGTAATGGGTGTGCCAGAAGTTAAAGAGGTGGCGGCATGAATACGCCTAATATTACTTCTACTTCAAAAGCTGAACTGGCATGGGGGTTTGATTTGCCCGATTGGGTTAAGGCGCTCTCAAAAGCTTGTGATGAAACTAGCCAAAATCAAGTTGCCAAAAAACTTGATATATCAGGTTCGCAAATTAGCCAAATCATCAGCCGAAAATATAAAGGCGTTTATGACAATGCCGAAAATATGGTTCGGTCAAGCTTAATGCGTGAAGTGGTTACTTGCCGAGTGTTTGATTGTGAGATTGCTTTAAGCCAGTGCATTGAAAACCAACAACGGCTTAGTGATGGGCGCATGTCAGGGTCTGAGCTTGGATTTTTTAGACACCAATGCCCCAATTGCCCGAATTTCAAACAGAAATAATATAGCAGATAGATAGTTTTGTATTGCGTATGTCAACTGCTCCTTAAATGAGGAAACAGTTATGAAAAAGATTTTAGATAAAGAATATTTGGAGAGTTTAGAAAACGAAGATCTTCATGCAAGTTTAACGCTTTTGTCCTGCAGATTTAGATTAGCCAGTGAACACGGTGTTTTGTTGAATTGGATGGATTGTCAGGATATTGCAGATTTGTTTTTAGAATTGTCTGACAAGGTTGTTGAGCATGAAGTAAATAATGAGCCGATTATGTCATCGGCAACAATACTAGCTTTTAGATCAAAAAAAGAAAACAAAGGCGGCAAGATTATTTCTGTTGGTTTTAATGATGGGGGTGATGCAGCATGAGAAATATTGAACCAAAATTAAAATTAATTGCGGATGTTGTTGCGGCTGATTATGGCATTAGTTTTTTAAAAATGGTGAAAACACAACGTAAATTTTCATTTTCAAGATTTACCTATGCTTACTTAGCCAAGAAAATGACATCTCAAAACCGCTTTGAAATTGGCTTGTTAATTAAAAGAAGTAAACATTTTGTGTCAGATGCTCAACGGAAAGTCCAAACCAAAATTGATTGGAACGGTGATTTTGCTGACAAAGTCAATAGGCTTGTGGTCAAAATTGAAGGGTTGGTGTCATGAATGTTGAATATTCAATTAAACACCAAATTGAGGGAATTAGTGAGGCGCTTAAAACTGTTGAGGCTGATTGTCAAAAACAGGTTAGTAGAGGCACTTTAAGCGCCGCTCAAATGGATTTTAAAATAGGCTCATTAAGGGCTGCTTACAATTCACTTTTAAGAATATACCGATTACCCGCCAATTTCACAGAGACCATTAAGCAAGTTGGTAACGGGAATTTAACAAATTAGTTTTGAATAAAACCACATAAGAAAGATTATGAAAATGACAAAGAAAATATTAAAGAATGCTGCGATTGTTAGTGTGCCGCAAAATCGTGACGAAGCAAGCGAAGCTATTGCCAAGCTTGGTAATTTAAACCGTGAATTGATTTTAATTGAGGCGGCTATGGCTGAGGGTATGGCTGGTATCAAGAAAATACACGAGGAACAAGCTGACCCAGTCCGTAATAAAATTGTTGAATTAACGCGGGGTGTGCAAGCTTATTGTGAAGCAAACCGTAATGAATTAACCCGTAACGGCAAGGTTAAGTTTCACCAATTCCCTAGTGGTGATGTTAATTGGCGCACATTGCCAGCTAAGGTGAACACTAAAGGTGTGGATGCTATTATTGAAGCTTTGAAAAAAGCCCACTTAGAGCGGTTTATCCGTACAAAATTATCAATTGATAAAGATGCCATAGCTGCCGATGCGGATGCAGTTGCTGAAATTAAAGGCATTACCATCGGTTCGGAAGGTGAAAATTTTTCTATTGAGCCTCATGACGAAAAATTAAGCGAGGTGGCGTGATGGATAGTCAACTCCAAAAAAAGATGCGAGCCGAAACTTTAAATATTTTAAAGATAAGACGGGATGCAGTTTTGAGGGCAATGAGCGGCCAAGAAGAAGCTCATAAAGCTAAAATGGCTGATTATTTTGAAACCAACTATCAGATAAAAGGGGCTAAGTGATGGATGATGATGTTTTTATCTGTGATGGATGCTGCGAGGAATATGACGGCGTTGATCAACTTTGTGATGACTGTATGTGTGAATATTCTTGTAACTCATGTGGCGAAATAAAAGATGATGTTAATGGCGCTTGTTCTAAATGTGGTGAGGAGGTGCAGTGATGCTTAAAATCATATTTGGTGGTCTGATACAAGGTTTGTTTTGGCTGGTATTGATGCCTGTTTTTTTGCTAGGTGCTTTGATGGGTTATCTAGTTGTTCAAATAATATATATTTTATGTATTTTTTTAAACATCTTGATTGAAGTAATATTTGTCGTCTTTGAGCATTTAAATGATTGTTCAGAGGCTTTTACAACCTTTTTAAAAAGGGATAAAAAGTGATGGCTAGTAATACATTATTGGCGCAAATACATATCGCCAAAAAAGACGTTGGGATGGATGATGATACTTATCAGCTATTTCTTGAAAACTTAACAGGTCGGACAAGTTGCAAAGGCATGTCAGACCGCATGATGAACAAAGTTATTGATGGTTTTAAGGCAAAAGGCTGGAAAAATTCATACAAGAAAAAAGGTGCAAAATATAGCACTAAGGCTAAACGCCATACTAATACGGCCAAAAAACCACAGGCCAAATATGTGTTTGTGCTGTGGCGTAAACTTGCCGAGCTTGGCGGTGTTAGTGGTGAACGAAGTGCGTTATTTGCTTTTTGTCGCCGCATGACAAAAACCGATGATGCGCCTGACGGTATTAGTTCACCTGATTGGATGAATACTAAACAGCTTAATAAAATTGTAGAGGCATTAAAGAAAATGATTGAACGTAATAAGGAGAATAAAAAATGAATATTTTAGGATTTATGAAACATGACAAGCAATTGCACCTTTTGGGTGGCGGTTGTGTTGCTGGGGTGTTTTTATCGCTCGGTTTAACCTGGGCTTATGCTGCCGTACTTGCTTTTGGTTTTGGCAAGGAACTGATCGACTATCTCGACTATGGGAAATTTGATTTTTGGGATGCAGTTGTGACCCTTTTGGGCGGCGCTGGCGTGATTTTGCTGTTTGGTTTAATTCAATTTTTAACCACTGGTTTGGTATCAATCTAAATGTCTCAAGATGAAATACATTTAAAGCAGAGCCTTTTGGCGGAGATTGCAGGGGTGCTTGATGCGCATTCTGCCCTTCTTATCGCCAAGAATTACGGCGGCAAGAGAGTGTATTTCCCTTCTAACCCCAAAGCTAAATCTGAATTGTCTCTACTTATTGGGCATGACAAGGCTAAAAAGCTTTGTAAACACTTTTCTGTTGGTGAAAATAACAGCCGTGGCACTATGTTTCAAGTGCCTGTTTCATTGTTTGGCAGCCGTGCCAAAATTCATAGGCAGATTGACAAATTAACAAAATCTGGTAAATCTGGGGCAGAAATCGCCCATTTCTTAGGCGTTGCGCAAAGTACTGTGACCCGCCAACGTAAGCGTAGTAAAACTCAAATCAAGCCGACAGATCAGCTTAATATGTTTTTAGACGATTAAAACTATGCTCAGTGGCGCAATTGCGCAACTGTTTTTTATTTCAAAAAATATCTAAATTATTTTCATGGCATCTAGAGCCACTTTCTAGAATTAGTTTAGGAACGCCTTTTCTACTTCCCATCCACATCGATAGGAATGGCGTTTCTAAATTATTTAAATTTAATTTAGAGATTATTATGCAAAAATATTTACAAATTGCAATGAATGAGCAAGGTACAAAAGAAGTTAAAGGGCAAAAAGATAATCCCAAAATTGTTCAATATTTTGCGGATGTCGGCCATTCATGGGTTAAAGACGATGAAACCGCTTGGTGCGCTGCATTCGTTGGCTCATGCTTAGAAAAAGCGGGTTTAACAAGTACCCGTGCCTTAAATGCACGATCATATTTAAAGTGGGGGCGCAAAATCAGCAAACCTGTTGTCGGTTGTGTTGTTATTTTTAAGCGTGGTAATTCATCATGGCAAGGGCATGTGGCTTTCTATATGGGCGAAACTGATACCCATATTAAAGTATTGGGTGGCAACCAAGGCAATACCGTTAAAATTAGTAGCTATAAAAGAAAAGATTTATTGGGCTTTCGTTTACCAAAAACTAAGCTTAACAGCAAAACTAATATTGCTTCATTGGTTGGTGTTGGTGGTATTGCTGTATCTCAATTTGAAACCATTGAGAAAACAATCAATAAGGTAACTGACATTACATCCAAGGGCGGCGATATTGCCGATCAAGTTGGTGGAATATTCAACTCTATTACTTGGCCTATGGTGGCGATCATCGGCATCATTGCAGTATTCGGCTTTATTATTATGGAGCGGAATAAAAAGGTGAATGAGCATGGCCTATAGCATTTTTATTAGATTATGGGCTTTGTTACCTAAACACTTACTATTCATACTAGCCGCAATTTTAACGGTGTCATTTATTGTTTATTTCAAAGGTGTCTCAGATGGTCGCGAACCTTTCAGGCAAGCCGCCCAGAAGCTTGAGATCAAAGCTAAAATTATTACTAACCAAACCAAAATAGACAGAACGGTTATTAAACAAAAAGGAGCGAAAGCAAATGTTGAAGCTGATAAATTTGTTTGTTCTATTAACAGCGTTACTGCTGACGGGCTGTCAAACCTTAAGCCCTAAAATACCAGAAGCGCTAGCCAATAAATGCCCTGTTGTTAATTTTAAGGCTGGTAAATTATTGCCTCAAGTGGTGCGGTTGAAAACTCAATATGAACTATGCAAGGTCAATAATAATGGGCTGCTTGAATGGTTGAAAGAATAATAATTGTGAAAATTGAGGCGGTAAATAATGGTTGATATAGCAGATGCAGCACAGATAAATGAACAAAAAGAGCGTGATGCGGCTCTTGCTAGATTTCATCATACCAAACAATACGGAAAATCTTGTGAGTTTTGCATAAAATGTGGCGATCCAATTTCGATCAACCGAAAAATAGCCATGCCAAATGCGACTAAATGCATGCAGTGCCAAGTTGAATTTGAGGGGAATATCTAGTGAATGATTTAGGAACAAATATTAAAATATTTGATTTTGCTTGGCAAATTTTCGGGGCGATTTGCGTTACGATTTATCATTTTATTTCAGTTCGTAACAAGGCTACCAAAAATGAATTTGATGGTTTAAAGACATCACTTGCTAATGAATCAAAAGCCCGTGAGCGTGATGATCTTAGAAATAAAGAGCGTATTCGTGATCTAGAAAACAAGATTGAGCATTTGGCCACAAGAGATGACCTTCAAGAAATTGAGCTTAAGATTGCAACTATTAACCAGCAATTGGTTGGTGTTGTAAGTGGTTTAGAGGCACTTTCAAAAACCACTGGCGAAATTCAAACCTACTTATTGGATAATAAATTATGAGCTATGCAGATCTATTAACTGCCAAGCGCCGCTTGACCATTTTAAGATATTTAGAGGGTGCGCTTGGTTATTCTATGAATTTAAGTCTAATGAAAGATGCTTTGCTTGGTGTTGGTATTAAAG
Organism: Hyphomicrobiales bacterium; assembly: GCA_013214985.1. Classification (GTDB taxonomy): domain Bacteria; phylum Pseudomonadota; class Alphaproteobacteria; order Rhizobiales; family OSC116; genus OCS116. The sequence continues at coordinate 9,471 of JABSRY010000001.1, read as the reverse complement.
CCAGTACAAGAACGGTATCGGATGACTTTGATTGGTTAGATAGCAAAAAACTGATTGAAAAAGAGGTTTTAGAATTTGGCGTTATTGTCGCAAAAATCACAATGTACGGGCAAGATGTCGCTAAAGGCTTAGAAATTTGCGATGGCGTTACTCGGCCAAGCCCAGATTGAGCGGTGATTAATGGCACGAAATTCAAGTATAGATGGGCTAGACCCAAAGCTTAAAAAGGCTATTGATGCTGCTTTGCGTAGTGGCACAAGCATTGATGCTCTGGTCAAGAAAATTCAGGATTGGGGCGCTGATATAAGCCGTTCAGCCGTTGGCCGTTATAGTAAGAGCTTTAATGAAACAATGGAAAAAATCAACATTGCGCGCGAAATGTCCGAGCGGATTGTAGAAGATATTGGCAAGGCGGGTGAAAGCAAAATGACCCGTGCCACTATTGAACTTATCCAAACTAGTGTTGTTCAAATGATTGCGAATAATGGCGGTACTGTTCCGATGAAATATGTTGGCACTTTGTCTAAATCGGCTGTTGATTTGGCAAAAGCTAAGAAAATTGACCAAGAAACTATTTTAGAAATTCAACGTGTGACGATTGCCAAGGCTGCGGTTGCGGTTGAAAAAGTCGGTGCTGAACTTGGGTTTACCCAAGATACAATTGATACCGTTAAAAATAGAATATTTAATATTGAGGATTGATGATGAAAATTGAAACTGCGCTCGGTGATCTTGATTTACCAGAAGTATTTTTACCTTATCAGAAGGATTTATTCAGCAGTACGGATGCTTATTCGGTCACGGTTTATGAAAAGTCGCGCCGTACTGGTATTACATGGGCGGCTGCGGCTGATGCTGTGATGCATGCTAGTAAACGTAAATCATCTAAAGGTATGGATGTTTTTTACATTGGTTATAATTTTGAAATGGCACGAGAGTTTATTGATGAATGCGCTAAATGGGCGAAGTCATTATTAAATGTTTCGTTGAGCGTTGAAGAATATATATTTTCTAATGTGATTAATAATGATGAAGGCCAGAAGGATATTAAGGCGTTTCGGATTAGTTTCGCATCGGGTTTTGAAATTGTTGCGCTACCGTCTAGCCCGCGTGTATTGCGTGGTAAACAGGGCTATGTGATTATTGATGAAGCGGCATTTCATGATAATTTAGTGGAGTTATTAAAAGCGGCATTTGCTTTGATTATGTGGGGCGGTAAAGTTTTAATTATTTCTACCCATGATGGTATTGATAACCCATTTAATCAGCTTGTTGAAGATATTAGAAAAGATCGAGATGGGTTTGAAAAGTATAATTTATTGCGTGTGACTTTTGATGAAGCGATTGACGCGGGTCTTTATGAACGAATTTGTTTTGTTAGCAATCAAGAATATAACCGAGTTTTAGAGGGTGTGTGGCGTGCTGAAATCTTGGCATTCTACGGTGATGCTGCTGATGAGGAATTAAATGTTATTCCGCGTTCAAGCACGGGTGGCTGGTTGCCTTATACCTTAATTGATGCTCGGATGAATAAAGATATTCCGGTTATTCGGATTGAGCGGCCAGATGAATTTAAGCATGTAAACCCAATAATGCGTGAGCAAGAAATTGGCGACTGGTTAGAAAAAGAAGTTAAGCCACTGCTTGATAAATTACCACAAAACTTGCGTCATGCTTTGGGTGGTGATTTTGGCCGTTCGGGTGATGGTTCTGATTTTTGGCCGCTTACTATTTCGCAGAATACAGCCAGACATACACCATTCTTAATTGAGATCCACAATTTACCATTCAGTGAACAACAGCAAATCTTATTTTATATTTGCGATCATTTACCCAATAAAATAGGCATTGCGCTTGATGCAAGAGGTATTGGCATGCAAATGTCTGAAGCTTGCCGTGATAGATACGGCTCTATGGTGCATGAAATACAGGCATCAGAAAGTTGGTATCGGGATAATATGCCACCATTTAAGGCCGCGCTTGAAGATGATGTTTTAAGTTTGCCGCGTGATGCCGACATCGAGGCTGATTTGCGATCCGTAGAAATTATTCGGGGTATTCCGCGCGTTCCAGAAAAGCGTAAAAAGGGTAAAAATGGCAAGCAACGGCATGGTGATAGTGTTATTGCGGGGGTGATGGCTTTGTTTGCATCTAAGCAAGAGACTGTTGAATTTGCTTATTTGCCAGTGCCAAGAGCCAGCCAAGAGCGCGAAACTGATCGTTATGCCAGCCGACCCTCTAGAACTAATTCGCGATATTCGCGCAATAAAAGGAAGGGTATGTTTTGACCTCAAAACTTATATTAGACCATCGTGGTTTACCAATGCAATATGATGCAAAATCATTATTAGCCCGAAAAACCACCCCTACAAAAGATGGGGTTTTATCGGTTAAGACCAAATCGGTTGCGCTGAGTTTAACACCAGCTAAGGCGGCGGCATTAATAAAGTCGGCCAACGAAGGCAATATGTTTGATTATTTAACTGTTGCAGAAGAAATTGAGGAAAGTAGCCCTCATTATGGCTCAGTATTAAGTACTCGTAAGCGTGCTGTCGTTGGTTTAGAAGCTGTTGTTACAGCCGCCAGTGAAGATAAAAAAGACTTAGAAATTAGCGATACGGTTAAAGGCTTTGTCAATAACTCTGAATTTAAGGGCTTAATGTCTGATCTTTTGGATGGATTGGCGAAGGGTTTTTCTATTTGTGAAATCACTTATGCCATGACGGCTAATATGTGGTTGCCACAATATTATAAATGGGTAGATCCACGCAGTTTTACGTTTGATAAAGAAAGCAGATCACGGCCATTATTGCGCCAAGATGATGGCGACCCGATAGAGCTTGAATATGGTAAATTCATTACGCATTTTCCGAAGTTAAAATCGGGTATTCCTATTCGGGGTGGTTTAGCACGTTTGGTGCTTTGGTCGGTGATGTGTTCAAGCTTTAGTGCGCGGGATTGGATGGCATTCATTGAAGTGTTTGGTATGCCGTTACGCCTTGGCCGTTACCCCAGCGGTACTAAACCAGAAGATATTGCCATATTAGCTAAGGCGGTTGCAGCTTTGGCTTCTGATAGTTCGGCGGTTATTCCTGAAAGTATGAATATAGAATTTGTTCATGCCGCTACTGCCGCTAAGGGTGATATTATATTTGAAAAAGCGGCTAAATATTTTGAGAGTTTAATTAGTAAGGCTGTGCTTGGCCAGACTATGACAACAGAAGACGGGTCAAGCAATGCTCAGGCGAATGTACATAATGAAGTAAGATTAGATATTTTAGAGAGTGATGCGGATATTTTGGCATCGACTATTCAACGGGATTTAATCGATGTATTTGTATTTATTAATTATGGCGCAGATCAAAAGTCACCAAAAATATCATTTCCAGTCATAAAAGCAGAAGATGTTGCTGCTATTACAGATGCGCTCAAAAATCTTGTTCCTTTAGGTTTGGTGGTTAGTATGAATGAGGTTCGAGGGCGGTTAGGGTTTTCTGAGCCTGATAAAAAAGATAAAGTTTTATCGGTTGGGGAATTGAATACTGAGCCAAAAGCGGCAATCAATAGATTATCCTTAAACAAGGTTGAGCAGCCTGTGAATGCCGACACATTATTAGATGATCTTGAAGCCGATCAATATAGTGACTTTGTTGTGGCTACTGGTTCAATGGTTGATAAGATATTGGCTAAATTTGATGCGGCTACCAGTTATGCAGAAGTTCAAAAAATCATAGATGAAATGGATTTATCAACATTAGAGAATAATGATTTTAGGACAATTATGGCTGAGAGTTGCACTATCGCCCGTGCGATAGGTGATCAACATGACTGATTTATCGGATTTACTTTCTAAGCAAAGCATTGACTTTATCCAGCGTAAAACCTTAAAACCTACTTTTAGCTGGCTTGATAATTGGGGCGAAGAACACGCACATAGTTTGAGCGTTGCTAAGGCCACTCAGCTTGATATTTTAGAAGACTTTCAAGCAGAACTTATAAAGTCCGAAAAATCAGGTAAAGGTTTTAAAGAAGGTGTAAAACCTAAATTAATTGAAAAGGGTTGGTGGGGTAAACAGGTTAGAGAAGATCCATTAACGGGTGAATTAAAAACCGTTCAATTGGGTTCTGACCGCCGTCTTAAAACCATTTATCGGGCTAACATTAGAACTGCCCGCGCTGCTGGACAGTGGGAACGCGCCCAGCATACCAAGAAAACATTACCTTATTTTATGTATCAATTGGGCGCGTCTGAACATCATAGAGAACATCATGTCGCCATTGCGGGCACGATATTGCCTGTTAATCATGCTTATTGGGATACGCATTTTCCCCCAAATGGTTGGGGTTGTAAGTGCCGCGTTCGGCAAATTACTAATGTTGAGGCGGCACGTAAGGGATATGATCCTAAGAAATCCGCACCTAAAATAGAATATAAAGAATTTACCAATAAGCGCACAGGTGAAATATTAAAGCTTCCTGCTGATATTGATGCGGGCTGGTCTACCAATGCTGGCAAAGCCCGCGCCAATACATTAATGCAACATTTAACGGGGCGCATTACCACGGCGGGTGAAGCTTCTGGCCGCAAGGTTATTCAAGAATTATGGGCGGATGAGAAATATATTAAAACCATTGCTGCTCTACCAAATGAAAATAAGGTACATATTCCGATTGCTATATCTGAACGGATGGCCAAAAAATTCAAAACTGACAAGTCTACAATTATGATTGGTACGGATACGTTAAATTTAAAGCGTGAAGCACGCAAGGTGCAAAAGTTTGATTTAAAATTTGATGATTTTGGCAAAATTCAGACCATTCTTGATGACGGGCATATTCTTCATGACAAACGCCGCAAGAATTATTCTATTTTACATTTGGTTGGTAAGTTATGGTTTAAAGTTGAGGTGAATATATCTAAGGCTAGCTTCATGCATGTGCAAGCATTTTACCCAATAGAAAAGAAACGCGCAATAAAAGAAATAGAAAAAGGATAGTTGGTGGTGCTTATCGGTTTTAGAAACTGCAAAGAAATCCACTAGGTTTCTGCTAGAACCGTTTAAACTTACATTTAGCTTAAGTAAGTCAACAAGCAGACGGATCAACTATCCTTCATTTATTGTAGTGCACTGACTATCTATTGTTCAAGCTTTTATGCTGAGAGGCATATTGCTTTAAATCACCTTACACTACTTAAATCACCTTACACTAGTTTTCTAAAATAAAGCCCATAGAATAGCTTTGTAGTTAATTTAGCTATAATGGCGTATTTAATTTCTATTTGGCGTTTCTACCCTTTTTAAGGGTATTTTAACGGCGACTTTAATATCCTATTATATAATGCATATTTACATTCTGGCGTAATTTGCATATTAATTGGTTATTCCCTCATTTTAAAAGTTATTTAAGTGGCGCAGTTGCGCAACTGTTTATTATTTTTTGAGCATGCGATTGTCAGCTCATGACAAAAAAACACGCAATTAATAAAACAAATTCTGAACCTACTGCCGTTTATGCGCCTTCAATTGAGTTAAATACCGAAGGTGCAAACGTACCTACTGAATTAATGGTGCTACCAGCTGGTCGAGTGATTGGCCGTGATGGGCGCTATTGGTATAATGACAGACCCGAAGAAATCGTTAAAAACTTTAATGACGATAAGGTCGATTTACCAATGGATTATGAGCATGGTAGCGAATGGGATAGTTATGATGGTGCGCCTGTTCGGGCTTCTGGTTGGGTTAAGTCTCTTTATATAGTGGATGGTGCGGTTTTTGCAAAAGTTGAGTGGACACCAAGTGCCAAGCAAATGATTGCAGATAAAGAATATCGCTATATTAGCCCTGCATTTTGGCATGATAAAAATTTTATAATTTTCAAATTAACCAGTATTGGCTTGGTTCATAAGCCAAACCTTGTCGCATTGCCCGCGCTTAATAAACAGAACAGACAGTCAAAAACTCCAAACCCTAAAGGTGATAAAATGAATGAAGAAGAATATTTAGCCCTATGCAAGGAGCTTGGTTTAAAGCCTGATGCTAGCAATGAAAGCGTGATGAAAGCTCTGAACGCCATGAAAAAGGACGCTGAACTTGCACTTAATAAAGCGAGTACGCCGCCTGACATTAAATTATTTGCACCGCGTGCTGAGTTAGTTGAAGCTAAAGCCGAGCTAAACAAACTTCAATCTGAAAAAACTAAAAAAGAGGAAGCCGCTCGTGTAGTTGCCGTTAACTCACTAATTGATGATGCGGTAAAAACTGGCAAAATCATGCCCGCTGTTAAAGACCAATATTTAAGCCTTTGCAGTACTGAAAAGGGTTTTAAGGACGTTAAAGAACTGATTGATGGCATCAAAGCGTCAAATTCAAGTCTTTCAGGCGATACAAAACTGCCAAATGTCGATGGAAAATCACTTTCTGAAATGGATAAAGCTATTTGTAAGAATATGGGCATTTCTCATGAGGAATTTCTAGCGACTAATGATGAATAGCTAATTTATCTGATCTTTTAACAATTTAAGGAGATGAGCAAATGGCTCTTACTCGAAACAAACCCGCCCAAACCCGCTCAGGTAATGTTTATGTGCGCCCTGTTAAAGCTGGCGTTATTATTTACACAGGCGCACTTGTGGCGCTAGAAAATGGCTTTGCTATTCCTGCCAAAACAGCGCTTAACCTAATTGCAGATGGCCGAAGCGATACTTTGGTTAATAACAGCACTGGCGCGAATGGCGATAAAATGGTGCCAGTTGAGCGCAATAATGTATTTGGTTTTGAACCTTCGGGCGTTACCGCTGCTGACATTGGTAAAATGTCCTACATGGTTGATGACGAAACGGTCGCTGCTGATGATGGCGCTGGCACACGCTCACCCGCTGGTAAAATCATCGATTTTTCTGACGACTTGGTCTGGGTTCAGCTTTAAGCGCTAAAAACCCAAAAATTATTATTATTTAGATTGGATAGAATTATGGATATGTCATCCGAAAATATGCGCAGTTTGCGCACTGGATTTAAAGCTACTTTTCAGAAGGGTTTGAAGTCTTACACTTCATTAGTTATGCCTTTTGCTGAAAAAATCAGCTCTGATGATGAAGAAGAAATTTATAGCTGGTTATCAGAAGTACCTTCATTAAAAGAATGGCTTGGCGCAAGGCAAGTTAAAGCGCTTAGTGAATATGACTATAAAGTCAGAAATAAACCTTATGAAGCGACTATTGAAGTGCCTCGTAAGAAAATTGAACGCGATAAGCATAACAGCTATGCAATTGCCATTAAAGGCATGGGCTTGGCCGCTGCTAAATGGCCGACACAATTATTAACTAAGGCGATTGTTGCCTCCTTTACGTCACCTTGTTTTGATGGCCAAAACTTTATTGATGATGATCATCCGATTTATGTAGCTGGCAAACAACAGTTATTTTCTAACTTTCAAGACGGTATCGAAGAGCCTTGGATTTTGATCGATGTTAATCAACCGGTGCTGCCTTGGATTTTCCAAGAAGCACAAAAGCCTAGATTTATCGTAAAAGATGATCCTGAAACATCCGACAAAGTTAATGACAATAACAAGAATTATTATTCAACCGATGTTGAAGGTGCTGTTGGCTATGCATTCTGGCAAACGGTTTACGGCTCTAAAGCTGAATTGACCGAAGCCAATGTAAACGCGGCGATTGATGCAATGGCCGATCTGGTTAATGAGAATGGTGACCCGTTGGATATTACACCAACACATATTCTTATTGGTAATAAAAACCGCTCTAAAGCAGTTCAGTTATTTGATCTGAAAACACTTGCTGCGGGTGGTGACAACTCAATGTATCGCGTTTTAAAAACGGTTAAAGTTTCAGCGCTTAAGAAGGCTTAGGTTTTGCATGTTCCTAAACTTCTTATCAGTGGTTAGGCAGCTTTGCCTGACCACTTCCTCTAAATAAATATGGTGAATATTATGATTGGTAAATTAATTATCGTGGCAACGGCTATGCGTGTTCGTAATGGCGTTTCATTTGCAAAAGGTGTTGAGCAGACCCTTAAGATTGAAGACTTTACAAAAGAGCAGCTCGAAAAATTTAAAAATGACCCCGTGTTATCTGTGACTTATATGCTTGATGATTTAGATGCAGATCAAGTTATCAAAGCGGCACAAACAACTGAGCAAAAAGAAGCGGATGCGGCAAAAATTGCAGAAATCAACTCCAAGCGTAAAGAAGATCATGCAGAGCTTAAGGCTATGTTGATTGATTTACCAGATGAAGCGAAACTTCAAGATGGCAATCCTAGCGTAACAAAATTAACTAAGATTTTGAAATTCAGAGTAACGGCTGAAACTCTTGCGCTTGCACAAGTTGAAATCGCCACCGAGTCAGCTAAAAATTCTGACAATTCAGACGATTAATTAAACCTTCATTAAATAGCTTTTAAAGGGCTTTTAAAATGTACGCAGTTAAGCAAGACATCATAAATAAATATGACGAAGATACGTTGCGCTATTGGAGCAGCAAGTCTCATGATGGTGTTATGAATGATGCTGTCATCGATGACGCGCTTAATAATGCAAGCTCGATTATGGAAGGCTACATTGCCAAGCGGTATAATACGCCGCTTAGTTCTGTACCGCCTCTTTTAAAGCCGTACTGTGTTGATATTGCGGTTTTTGAATTGGCTGCTGGTGACGGTTTAATGACGGATGATATTAAAGAGCGATATTCAATTGCCCGTAAATTCTTAAAAGATGTTGCGTCTGGTTTGTTTACGCTTGGTTTGGCACGAAAAGAAGAAGAACAATCAACCGTCAATACGATCATTTTTTCAGAAGCACCACCTCGCCGTTTTAAGAGAGGCCTCTAATGTCTGGAATTACTTTTGATTTAAATTTAACAGGTCTTGATGCCGCGATTAATAAACTGAATGGCGTTGCTGATTTACATATTACTGATTTGTTGGATCAAGTTGGTGGATTGGTTGAAAGTCAAACACGAAGACGGCTTGAAGAAACTAAAACCGCGCCTGATGGTACGCCGTGGGCGGATTGGACAGATGGTTATAAAAAAAGCCGTCATAGTGGCCATAGCGTATTAGACAGCGATGGCAGTTTGATTGATAGCATTACTTTTATTGTGGGATCAAATGAAGTGTCGGTCGGGTCTAATTTGATTTATGCAGCAACGCATCAATATGGCCGTGAGGATGACGGTATTGTCGCAAGGCCATATTTAGGCATTAGTCCCGATGATGAATCGGAAATCTTGGACACCATTAACGGGTTTATCAATGAGGTGTTGTCATGAGTAATATTATGATATTTCGTCAAGCTATTATTGATAAAATTAAAGTTGAATTTCCAAAACTTGATGTCAAATCTCATGATGGCCGATTTTCGCCTGAGTCACTTATACACGCCTCACTCCAAGACCCGAAAGTCTTGATGTGATATTATACGGAAATTATCTGTAACTTGATCTCGGAA